>JAHKLT010000056.1 GCA_020854915.1 Methanobacteriaceae archaeon
AAAGGATTCTTTCCAAAGTTTCTTCCTAATCTCAGGATATTACTTTTTTTTATTAAACGACTACTAGCTGATTTGTAAGCATCTATGAATTTTAATAGTTTGTATTTGAGGTTATAGTTTTAAATAACAAATCATGTGTGGTCTGATTCAAAAAAATATTATCAATGAGTCTATTGAATATTTCAGAAGTTATATACTTGTCTTCTGTATTTAATTTACAAGCACCAGGATGATATGTCAACTTATATACTGAATGTTGATTCTTATCTAAGTCATGACCTATAGGTACTTATATTTATTTTAAACTATTTAAAACTTTTGATTCAAACCATGATACTGAAATTCATCTATGACTGAAATATTTCATTAAGATTCAGTCATAGTATTCTTTCGGGTCTAAGATAAATAATAATTACTCCATAAATAAAAAAAATATTATTATAGTTGAATCTTGAGCAAACTCAAAATTAATCATGATTTAATCCAAAACCATAAGATTTTAGTTGTTTTTGATGAATTTGCCAAATGATATCCATTATTTTATTATCAGTCAATTTTTCTTTAAATTCCTATATTGTTGATTCTGCAGGATATTTTTCAGGATAATCTAAAAATCATTTAAAACAAGGATTTTTAATTTATTTACTAATTTTATTATCATTAAAATTATAAAATATTTCTAAAATGATAATTTTAAACATTAAAACAGGATCAAAATTCGGTCTACTTTTATTAGAACCCAAATAAATAATTTCTAAAATATCATGATAAATCTCATAATCCAACAACTCTTTAAATTTCATTAAATCATCTATAATTTCTTTAAATAATTGATTTTCACCATCATCATTTGATTGATGTATTTTTTTATTCTAAATCATTTTTAACTAATTTTTTAATCATAGAATCATTAAAATCAAACATAATTCCCTTATTTCTCACAAAATCAAAACTATGCTTCACAATTGAATAAATATCATCCTCCAACAAACATCAAATCTACCCCTTTCCTTAAAATCATCTACAATCCGAACAATTTTTTTTTCAAACTTATTAAACCTAATATATAAATAAATATAAAATAAACTACTTAAACATTGTTACAGATAAAATAAAACTTAAATAAATCAATATAATTCAATTAATGATATTACACCAAGTTAACTCAATTACATGAAATGAAATTTATTAAAATTAAACAAGAAATCAATAAACTTAATATAAAGTATATTAATTAAAAACAAATAAAATAAACATGAACTTAGTTAAAATAAACACAAAAATTAAATGACAAAACAAACCAACACACCACAACCAAAAAATAAAAAATTACACAAAAACCAAAAAATTATTAAATGGAAAACATCTATATATTATGAAGTTTAATATATATAATTAACTATGATTAAGGTTGTGATGAACTATGGATGAAAAATATATTTTAATGATTATAGGAATACTTATAGGAATAATAATCCTACTAGGTGCAATAGTAGCTATTAGTATTTTAGGGAATGAGGATAGTAGTAATATTAATAACAATAATTCAACTAATGATTCAACTAATGTATTTGATATAATTAACAATGAGGGTAAAAATGTTAAAAATAAACAGAATACACCTAATAATACAGAACCAACATCTAATAAAGAAAATGGTAATAGTCCTTCTAAAAGTGATCAACCTGTTAAAACCAACCAATATGCTAATGATCCCGAATATGATGATAATCCTTATGCTCAACATCCTGACTTTGGAAAAGTTGGTCCAGAATACCCTGTAAGTCAAAATAATCCTGATGGTTATATTCAAGAATTAGGTGCATGATGATTCAGCTTAAAAATTTAAATTTTAATATTCATCATCTGTGGAGAATTATCTCTTGCTTTTATTATAACTCCATAATTTAAGAATTATAATATTTTTATTAATTCTTTGATTTTGTAAAATAGTGTGGAGTTTTTTCTTCACATAATTTTTTTTTTGATGGATTTTGGTCTTTTTTTATTAATAGTTATTTTTTTTTCGATTTTTACAGTTGAAATGGTTAATTGTGTATTTTAAAGATTTAAAAATAGTTAGTTTTATATATTATTGAGAGTGAACTATTATTTATGATCATACAAATAAAAACTGCTCTCAGTAGTCATATTAATTTTGTACAACTTAAATTTTTCGATTTCACTGATGAAAATACTAATTTTGATGAAAAATTAGAAGAAAATATTTTTAATTCAGCTAAAAGTAAAAATGCTAAGAAAAACGTTGGTTTATTTAAAAATAAGCATTCTCACATGATTAATCCAATTTGACCTGATTGTAATAAATCTAATTATAGTAAACAGGGTTTTTATAAAATAAGAATAAAAAACATGCAAAATCCCAAAATAATTGAAGAACTGTCTGTAATTTTGAATTCTGAAAACTTAAATGAAGAATACATAAAAGAAAATCTATATAAGTACTAATGAAGAATTTATAGAAGCAGTTTCCAAAAATTTAAAAAATAAGCAAAAACACGAAAGAACAAATAATAAAAAAAGTTAAAAACACAATAAACAAAGAAAATAGAGAAGATAAACAAAAAATAAGTAAAATAAAAACACAAACATTAACTTCTAACTTATTGAAATATTTCAATATAGATTTAGATGAAAAAAATACTTAAAACCAGAACAAAATTAAAATAACTTTGTGAAGATCAAGAAAAATTCGATAAACTTTTCAAAACATTATTAACATCAGAAAAAAGAATTATTATCATAATAAATAATTATTCAGTCCATAAAACTTATTTATCAAAGATTATATGTAAATTATTAAATATTCAACCGATTTATCTTCCTAAATATTCTCATCATTTAAATCCAATAGAACAATTATGGAGAACTATTAAAAATTCCATCTATCCCAATCCAATAATAAATATTGAAAGTTTAACGAATGATTTTTATAGAATAATTCGAAAATAATGCAGATAAAACATCATTAACCAAGAATTGGTTTGAAAAACTTATTGCTAAAAATTAGGTTTTTAACTATATACTATTTTGTGCCGATAATTTTTATTTAAATTATCATATTCAATATTATTATTTCCAGAAATATGAGCTTTTTTATTTAATAAATAATTGAATCTTATTTCAATAGAGTCTAAAGCTATATTATTTTTCTTAACATCTTCTTTTAATTGTTTTTGAATTTCAAAACCTTATTTACTAGACAATCCTTTTTCTTTTATAATTACTTGAAAATCATTAGATAATAAAAATCCTCCAGTCAATTCTTTAATTTTATCTTCTTCAGGAGTATTTTTTCTAAAAACCCCATTATTTCACCTTAAGCTCTTAATTTATTGTTTTTAATAATAAAATAAACATAATATAATGATTGAATATTAAAGTAATTAAATTTATCTATTTGAATTATTAATTATTATTTAATGAGAAAATTGTTCTTAATTTATTAAATAATCATATAATTCTTTTTTAATAGAATTATTTAACTCTAAATCTATATTAACAAGAGGTAACATCTCATTTTTATCATTTAAAATACTTGTTTCTCGAAAATCTCTTGGTTTAACTAATCCTAAATAATAAAAGTCATCTCCTTCACCATCATCTTTTTTAATAAATAAATGAATAGCTAAATTAGTTTTGTCATGATTTTCTATTTCTTTTACTTCTTTACTATCTAATCTTAATCTACTTCGTGTCATCCAACTAAACATTTTATTATTTATGAATTTTTCTGCGTATTTTGTACTACTTGTTATTGTTTCATCTTTATGATATGTTACAAAAATAGGGCAAGTATCATGTTTAATTCTATAGCCATATACTGTTGAGCTATCATCATTTTCCCAGTTTAATAATCTACAAACATCTTTTCTAGAATATTTAGAATATAGTGATAAATTAGAATCAACTTTATTTTTATTGTATTCGTTTTTGTATTTCTTTAATCCATATTCTATTAAATCATTAAGATGTTCTTTAAAGTTATTGGATTTTAAATTTGATTTGAAATCTTGGGATATATTAAAATTATCCCCTATAAATGATACATCTAAATATTTCTTTTTTTCATTGTTATTTATAAAATTCATTTTTAAAAATTCAGTAGCACTTTTAATTGATTCTAAATCATTAATAACATTATAATCTTCTTTTAAAACTTTTGAAATATCTTCAATTGTAAAATATCCTTTGTAAACTAAAAATTTCAATATTATTAATTCATGTGGTCTTTTTCCACTAGCTAACCATTTTGATAAAAATTTTAAAGAATTATTTTCACTATCAGATAATATTCCTTCATATTCTTTATCTGCATAACTTAAAAAAGAATGATAATTATCAATTGAACTATGGTTTAATATTAATATTGGGTCTAAATCACCATAATCATAGAACTCTTTTAAAGATGGAATTTTTCCAAGTTTAAATTTTAAATTATTATATTTTTCTTTAAATAAAGCTTTTTTAGAAAAAGAAGTATTATTAATTGATTTAAAAATTGTTTCTTTAGCTATTTTATCAAAGTTTATTGTAGATGAACCTGGAATGATTTTATTTCCTTCCATTAAAAAATAACGTAAATTATCTTTGTTATATGTTTTATCACCAGATAAGGCTATTGGAATCATGAAATTATTTTTATAATTAGCTATAAAATCTAAAATAACAACATATTCCTTGTTTTTATTTTTTCGTAATCCTCTACCTAATTGTTGAATGAAAATTATTGGTGATTTTGTAGGTCGAACTAAAAGAACTTGGTTGATTTCTGGAATATCAACACCTTCATTAAAAATATCAACAGTGAAAATATAATCTAACTTATTTTTAACTTCATCTGATGTTAATCTATAAATTGCTTCTTCTCTTTTTTCTTGAGAGTCTTCACCTGTTAAGAAAGTAGTAGAAAATCCTCTTTTATTAAAATTTTCAGATAATTTTTGAGCTTCATCTTTTCTACTACAAAAAACTAATCCTTTTACTTTTGAACCTGAAAAACCATAATACTCTGATTTTTCAATTAAATAATCAGTTCTTTTACTTGAAACTAAATTGTTAAAGTCTGAAAAATCATCATTGTTTATTTTACCATCTATTTCAATATCACTTATAGCAAAATAGTGAAAAGGACATAATAAATCTTCTTTTAAAGCTTCTTTAAGTCTAATTTCATGAGCTATATTATGATCAAATAATTTATAAATATCAAAGCTATCAGTTCTCTCAGGTGATGCACTCATTCCTAAATAAAATTTAGGTTTAAAATAAGACATAATTTTTTGATAAGATAAAGAACCAGCTTTATGAACTTCATCAATTATAATAAAATCAAATTCACTCGGATGAAATTTAGTATATACATCATCTTTAGACATTGTTTGAATTGTTGAGAAGAGGTAATCTTTAGATGTGTCTTTATAATTACCAGATAATAAACCAAAATCTTTATTTTTAATAATTTGTTTATATGATTCCATAGCTTGTTTTGCAATTTGTTCTCTGTGAACTAAAAATAAAAATTTCTTTGGTTTAAATTCTTTAACTGCGAATGCAGATGCTAATGTTTTACCAGTACCAGTAGCTGATATTAAAAGAGCTTTATTTTCTCCTTTTGTAATCAAATTTCTAATATTTTCTAAAAAATCTAATTGCATAGAATTAGGAATTAATGATTTACTTGATTCTTTTTCTAATTTAGTGATGTCTTTAATATTTTTGAATTTTTTAGTTTCTGTGTAGATTAATTCATATTCTTTTAATGATTTTTCTAATGGATCTGCTAAATCCCATAACTCAAAAAATTCATTTAAAATATCTTTTGTAATTTCACCATCATTAATTGATGTTAAACCAATATTCCATTCTTTATTTTTTGTAATTGCATTTAATGTTAGATTAGAACTTCCTAAAATGGTTTTATAGATGTTACTTTTCTTAAAAATATAAGCTTTAGTGTGAAAACCTAAATTAGATTCAGAATATAATTTTACTTCAATGTTTTCAAATGAATTTAGTTTTTTTAAAGCTTCAGGCTCTGTAAAATACAAATAATCAGTAGTTAAAATTTTACCTTTAATTCCTTTTTCATTTAGTTCTAAAAAATCTTGAAGTAAAGGGGTGATTCCACCTTTAGTAATAAAAGCAACACTAATATAAAATTCATCACAATCTTGTAGTTCTTCTTTTATTGAAGTTAAAACTTTGTTATTTAGGTTATTTGATATGAATTTAGGTTTAAAATTATCATTGGAGTTTATATTTTCATTGATTAATGCAGTTTTAGCACCAATTATAATATTATCTTCATTATTCACTCTAATCACCCATATTTTTTAAATAGTCAATAATTTCTATATCTGCAGGAATCCAATTAACTGAATATAATTCTTCTTTTTTTAACCATTTAGCATCATTATGTTCTAATAATTCTATTTTACCTTTTTTAATTGTGCATAAAAAACAATCCATATTTAAATAAAAGTCAGGATATTGATATTCAATGTTTAAAAGGAATTTATTAATTTTTATATTAATATTTAGTTCTTCTTGGATTTCTCTAATTAAAGCTTCTTCTTTTGTTTCATTATTTTCAATTTTTCCACCAGGAAATTCCCATAAATTTTTAAATTCCCCGTACCCTCTTTTTGTAGCTAAAATTTTATTGTTTTCTGTAATAATAGCTGCAACAACGTTTAATGTCTTCATTATTTCATTTAATTTTATTTAATATATTTAAAAAGATTCTAAATTTTGATTTTCCAGTGTTTTATTTTGAATTAAATATAAAATATCCTCTTCATTAATAAAATCTAGACTTTTATTATGTAAACTTATCATTAATTCACCATTAAATTATATTAAATAATTATATTTTTATGTTTTATATTATAACATTAATATTATTTATCTAATAATTATTTATACATTTAATACAATATTATATTTTAAGGAGAGGATTTCTATTTATGATGAAAAATCATTTGAAGATACAATAATGTCTTTATTTAGTAAATTTGATTATAATTGTTATTCTGGATATAATATTGAAAGAGACCATACTGACCCATTATATAGTTCACAAATTGAAATAAGTTTAAACAAAATTAATAATGGTAAAAATCAAGATGCAATTAATTCAGCTATTCTAAAACTTAAAAATATTGATACTGGTAGTTTAGAAGAAAAAAATGATAAATTTACAGAAATTTCACAAAATGGAGATTTATTTAAAATTATCTTTTACAATAGAACAAATGATGAAATGAAGAATGTTCTTTCAACTAAATCAAATACAATAAACTTAAAAGATATTGGTCTTAATGAACATCAAATATCAGCTTTAGAATTAATGGTTAATTCTAATGAAACATTTTCTATTAATAAATATATGGATTTTTTTAAAGTTTCTAGACCTACTGCTAGTAAGGATCTTAACTTTTTATTTAAAGAAGGTTTAATATTTAAATTTCCAAGCAAAAATAATAAATCAAAAATAATTTATTCACATAAAAAAGAATAGTCATCATATTTATATTTAACTATTTTGATACATGATTATTAAAAATGATACATGTTTTTTCTTCTTTTATTTCTTTCATGATATCAGTTTGTATTTAAAAGAAATGTTATTCTAATTTATTAGCTAAACTTAATGATTCTAATCTTCCTTTTTCTCTTAAATATTCTCTTGCTGCTTTAGGGTTATTTTTAAGGTATTCTCTTTTTTTCTCGAAGTATTCATTTAATTCTTCCAATTCTTTTTCTGTAAATAACTCAGTTAAGCTTTTCATAAAAATCACTTTTTATTAATTTAAATTATATTTTTATATTATAAATATTTTTAATTTTTAATTTTATTTCTCTATTTTCGAAATCAACATTTAATATCTCAAAAATACAATTTTTAGGTAATAGAAATTCTAGTTCTTCTTGATAAATTGAATATTGTTCTAAATAGCACCCTATTGTATTTTTAGGAGCATTTATTTCTAAAATCCATGCATTATCATTAAACAAGGTGTCCGATTTAAGTGAATTCTACGAGGTTGGAAATTTCTTCAATTTTCTTATAACCTTTGCTAATCATGATGCCTATTAAAAGTACATTCAGATATACATGTTTATAAACAGAACGCTTCGTATATGCGTGT
>JAHKLT010000041.1 GCA_020854915.1 Methanobacteriaceae archaeon
AAAAGGATTCTTTCCAAAGTTTTTTCCTAATCTCAGGATATTACTTTTTTTTATTAAACGACTACTAGCTGATTTGTAAGCATTTATGAATTTTAATAGTTTGTATTTGAGGTTATAGTTTTAAATAACAAATGTATATGGCCTGATTCAAAATTTAGATTCTTCTAAAACTATGTCATAAGTTAGAAGCATCCTTATTAAATATTATCAATGAGTCTATTGAATATTTCAGGAGTTATTACTTATGTCTTCTGTATTTAATACACAAGCACCAAAATGATATGTCAACTTATATACTGAATGTTGATTCTTATCTAAATCATGACCCATAGGTACTTATATTTATTTTAAACTATTTAAAACTTTTGTTTCAAACCATAATACTGAAATTCATCTATGACTGAAATATTTCATTAAGATTCAGTCATAGTATTCTTTCGGGTCTAAGATAAAAAATTTATACAAACAACTAGTTTTAAAATTACATCCAGATTTAAATGATAATTTAGGTGAAAAGGAGGAAAAATTGTTTTATAAAGTTATTGAAGCTTATGAAAATGGTGATTTAAGCACTTTAAATCTGATTTATGATGATGAATATGATTTTATTGAAGAAGATTCTATAGGTAATAATTATGAAAATCTTAAAAACCATATAGCTCTATTAAACATTAGAATAGATTTGATTGATAAAGATATTAGTAAAATTAAAAGTTCTTATCCATATAATAAAAAAGAGCTATTAAAAGATAATTTAAAAGTTTCTAAACTTAGATTAGATTTAGAAAATAAAATTAAAGAGTTTGATAAATCTTTAAAAGAGTACAATGAAAAGTTAGAAAATTTAGAGAGGAATTTTCATGAGCAAAAAGGAAATAGCTAAAATTAATACTACTCCAAGTAAGATTATTAAAGCTATTCATAGTGGTAAAGCTAAAACTCCTTTTATAGATACTATTTTTTTAACTTCAGATATTGTTGCTGGAACTAGTTATGTTGATAATATTAAAGATTTAGAACCAAAATTAAAGATTAATGATAAATTAGATTTTGTAAGGGAAAAAAATAATCTATATGATAGTAAAGCTATTTTAATTAAGCATAATGGAATTAAAATAGGTTATTTCCCAAGGAATAACAATGAAATACTTTCAAATTTGATGGATGCTGGAAAATTAATCTATGGGATTATTAAAAGTAAAAGTTTCATAGGTGAATGGTTAAAGATTAATTTAGAAGTGTTTTTAGAAGAATAGCTTTTTTTTATGATTTTGAAATTAAATTTTGTATTTTAAGATAAATTTATATAAAATGGATTTCATAATTTATATTAAAGTTTTTTCATTATAGAGAAATATTTTTAATTTTTTAAGAATTTTTTCACTATATTATAAGTTAAAAAGGAGGTCTTAAAATTATTAAAAGAGAAGAATATCTTGATAAAATCAGCCCATATATTGATAAAAATATTATTAAAGTTTTAACTGGTATTAGACGTTGTGGTAAATCAACAATTCTTAAACAAATCGTAGACGAACTTAAAAATGATGGAATAAAAGAGGAAAATATTATACTACTTAATTTCGAATTAAAAGAATATTTTCATATAAAAAACATTAATCAATTAGATGATTTGATTAGTGAATTAGTTAAAGACAAAACAGGACAGATTTATTTATTTTTTGATGAAATTCAAGAAGTTCATAATTGGGAAAAACTTATAAATTCTTATTTAGCTATTGGAAAATATGATATTTATATTACTGGATCAAATGCGAAATTATTATCTGGAGAACTAGCTACTTATTTAACAGGACGCTTTGTAGAAATTAAAATATATCCTTTTTCATTTTTAGAAATTTTAAAAAACAAGAATTATAATAAGAAAGAACTATTCAAAGAATATCTTAAATATGGAGGAATGCCACATACATTAAGATTTAAAGAAACTGAAAAAATTCAATATTTAACTGATTTATATAATTCAATAATCTTAAAAGATGTTGTTAAAAGAAATGATATTAGGGATATTGACTTACTGGATAGGATAATTCGATTTATAATGAGTAATATTGGTCATTTATTTTCTGCAAATAGTATAGTTAAGTATTTAAAGAAAGATAATGTAAAAGTTTCTGTAAATACTATTTATAATTATTTGTCTTATCTTGAAGAAGCTTGTTTTATTAATAAAGTTAATAGGGAAGATATTATTGGGAAAAAGATTTTAAATTATAGTGAGAAATTTTATTTAACAGATTTAGGTTTTAGAGAAGCTATTTATGGATATAATCAGAGAGATATAGGTCAGTCACTTGAAAACATTGTTTATATTGAATTACTTAGAAGAGGTTATGATGTTACAATAGGAAAACTTAGAAATAAGGAAGTAGACTTCATATCTAAAAAAGGAGATAAAAAGATTTATATACAGGTTTCATATATTTTAGCTGAAGAAAGCACGATAAACCGTGAATTTGAACCATTAATTAAAATCGAGGACAATTATCCTAAATACCTTATTTCAACAGATGAGTTTGATATGTCAAATAATGGGATTAATCATCTAAATATAATTGATTTTTTAATTGGTGATGAAATTTAAATTATAATTAAATATAAAAGATTTTCATACAGTATTGTAGTTTTCACTATAGAAAAATATATTTAATTATTTAAGAATTTTTTCACTATAATGAAAAATATTATTTTTTATTATATAGTGTGTTACCAAACTTTTTCATATAAATACATGTTTTATTTATATATAGATATTAAATTAATTAAAAAATATTAGGTAATCAACTATAACATAAATAAGAAAATGTTAAAAGAGGGATATTAATCACATTATTATCATATCTAATTTTAGATGTTCTATTGAATATTAAAACCCCATAATCAGAGTCATATTTATTCATAGCTTTTATCACTTGGCTTTTTGTTTTTTTACCAATTCCGACTTCAATAGGTATAATTTTATCTAAGTCTCTAATTATAAAATCAACTCCGCCTTTTTCACTATCATAAAATAATCCTAAATTTTTTTTACTTATCTTTTTAAGTCTGAATATTGATGAAATAACTAATGTTTCAGCAAGTGTAGCTATACATTTCCTATCATTAATATCATATCTACCTAATTCAAAATTTATAGAAGATTTTATAGAGGGACTTAAAAAAAATATTTCCATGGTTTTTTAATCATTTTGGTTCCAGTTCCATATGGTTTTACTGAAAATATTAATTGTGTTTTTTCTAAAACATTTAAAATATCATTTACTGTTTTTGGTGAAACACTTAAAATTTGAGCGAGTTTTATATTAGATGAACTTCCAGGTCTTTGTAATGCTAAATAACTAATTATTCTAGAAATTATATTATTAGTTGATGTATTAAATGATTTTAAAGAAGGAATCTCTTTTTCAATTATTCTATTAATAATTTCAACAGTTTTTCTATGTATTTCATTATCATTTTGATTTAAAGAATATGGAAAAGCATATTTTAATAAAAATTTTTTTAGTTCTATATTTGGATCATTATTTAAAGAATATAATGATTCTTTTATTTCAAATTCTGTTTCAATAGATTCTTCAAATCTATTATTTAAAATTAAATTAGCTATTGAATTATGAGCATTTTTAGGTGATTTAATATTATATTTTAAAAGTAGATATTCTGGAAAATTACATGGAAAGATTAATTCTTTTTTTATTCTTCTTGCAGCATCGGCATTAGAGTCTAATTCTAGTGCAGATGACCCTGTAAATATCATGAAAATATTTTCAGTTTTATCGAAGATTAATTTACCTGCTAATGCCCATTTTTTATCAAAATGAGATTCATCAATTAAAATAAATATTTTTTTATTTAAATCAACAAAAGTAGTTTGATGAATTTCTTCTATCAAAATTTGAATAGATTGACAAATATCACAATCAAAAAATTAAACATAATTTCTTGATTAAATAATTACTTAATATATAATAATCATAATATTAAATGAGGAGAGATATATTTGATTAAAAAATTATTCTTAAAAAAAGAATTTATAATCTTAATTTCCTTTATTATTTTGATATTAAGTGTTTCTTCAGTCAGTGCAAATGAAAACTTAGTAATATCAGAAGATATTCAGGAAAATGATGATTTAAATTCTATAAATAATGAAAAATTAGCAATATCAGAAGATATTCAAGAAAATGATGATTTAAATGATGAACCTTCTATGTCTCTAGAGAATGGTAATCTAGCACATTCTACAACATTAGAAGAAATGGGTGATAATAATCCATCAACAAACTCAAATGATGATTATGTTTTAGAATCAAACAATATAACAATGTATTATAAAAATGGTTCTAAATTTAGTACTACTTTGAAAGATAATAATGGTGCACCTGTTGTAAATAAAACAATACACTTTAATATAAATAGTGTAATATATAATAGAACTACAGATTCAAATGGTACAGCTTTTATAACTATTAATTTGAATCCAGGAGAATACAATATTGTTTCTACTTATAATAGTGGTTCAAAAAATTTTACTTGTAATGGTAAAGTTGATGTTTTATCCACAATATCTGGAAAAGATCTTACAAAATACTTTAGAAATGGTTCTCAATTTTCTGTAAGTGTTTTAGATAATATTGGAAATCCTTTAAAAAATAAATCTGTAAGAATGAATATTAATGGTGTTTTTTATGATAGGAAAACTAATGATGATGGAATAGCTACTTTATCCATTAATTTAATTCCAAATAAATATACTATTACTGTTTTCCATCCAGATACTGGATTACAAATGTCATATAATGTTACTGTGCTTTCTACATTATCTGGAAAAGATCTTACAAAATACTTTAGAAATGATTCTCAATATTCTGTGACTGTTTTAGATAATGCTGGAAATCCTTTAAAAAATAAGTCTGTAAGAATGAATATTAATGGTGTTTTTTATGATAGGAAAACTAATGATGATGGAATAGCTACTTTATCCATTAATTTATATCCAAATAAATATACTATTACTGTTTATCATCCTGATACTGGATTAGAACATAGTAATCTTATTACAGTATTATCTACTATGATGACTCAAGATTTAAAATCTGAATATACGTATCCTGCAATATTTCAGGTTACTGCTTTAGATAAACAAGGAAAAGCAAATCCAAATGCAAATGTTACAATTTCTATTGGTAAATCATCCCTTACAAAGCCTACTGATGGAAACGGATCAGTTATTTTTAATATTACTGCAAATTCAGGAATATATACTATAACAACATCCTATGATGATCATTCTGTTTCAAATTTATTAGAAATATATAGACCTACTCCTGATGGATTTGAAAGATTTAATTTAGGAGCTAATAGTAATGGTAAAGCAGGTCTTATTAAATCAATTGGAAATAAAAGTTCTGATTATAGAATAGCTTATATTATTGGTGTTCATCCAACAGAACATGCAGTTCATCAATCTTTATATGATTTGCTTTTAGCTAATTCTAGTAAATTAAGCTATTGTTATGATATTTATAAAATTGATGTTAACTCTGATAAATATTCTGATGGTAGGATGAAAGGTCAATTACTTGGTCAAGAATATGTTGTTCCAGAAATTATAAAAACAAATTACAATTTAGTTGTTGATGTTCACTCCAATCAAGGAACCGTTGGTGGAAATTACCTTCATACTAATTTTGCTTTTGCACCATATCAGGATAATATATCCAAAAAATATTCAGATAAGGTTATAAATGATAATCCTGCATTAGTACAATATTTCCCTGAATCACAAACAAGTCCTGCATATATAACAATCCCAATTGCAAAATCTGGAATACCTACAATTTTATATGAAACATATAAATTTGAAGCAAAATCTATTACTGATAATTATGTAAATAAATTAATTACATCAGTAGAAACAATAGATTTTAATAATTAAAATTTAAATTATATAGCTATTTTATAGCTATTCTTATTTTATTTTTTTAGATATTATAAATAAATTACTCTATTATTTCATTATTATGCATTTTATTCTAATTTTTTAAAAGAGATAATAATAATATTTTAATTTTATTTTAAAAAGAATATTCTATGCATAATATAAATTTCATACTACACTTATGTATAATTATGAATTGTTATTTAAATTATTTAATAGTAATTAAATTCATTAATAAAAAAATTAGATTATAGGCACATATAAAAATGTAAAAAAAATTTAATAACAGAACGAAAGCGATAAAAAAATAATAATAGTTATGTTTATTTAAAAATAAAAATAAAAGAAATTATTAATTATTATGTAATTACTGGATTTGTACTAGGATTATCTTCGTCTGATGAACCACCACTTGATGAACCACCACCTGACTGACCACTTGATGAACCACTACCTGACTGACCACTTGATGAACCACTACCTGACTGACCACTTGATGAACCACTACCTGAGTGACCACTTGATGAACCACTACCTGAGTGACCACTAGAATCACTACTTGCTTGACTGCCTGATTGAGCATTTGATCCACCAGAAGAAGAACTTTGAGAAGAATCTCCTGAACTTCCTTGTGAAGAAGGTGATGCACTACTGGTGTTATTTGTTGTATTATTATTTGTAGAATTTTTTATAGTATCATTCATTGTTAAATTAAAAGATGTTTCATTTCCATCATTTTCCATATTCATTGATGCAAATACTAAACCTACAAGTAAAATACATACAACTAAAATCATTAAAATTAAACTTTTAGTTTTCATATTTTAACCTCATAATATATGATATATTTATTATATTATAAATGTTTTAGTTTACTTTTATTAAAATACTTAAAATAAATTGTATTAAAAATAGCTTTATCTTAATTAAATACTTTAAAAATTAAATATTATAATTTTCTATCTTAAACATCCAATAGGTAATATTTTAACTCTATCTTATCTTGTATATGCTAATTCCCACCTTAACAATAGCTAAAAATCTTACTTCTTTAATTTTTAATTTTTTTTTCATTTATTTATTTTTTAATTAAGTTTTTAAGCTTTATTAAGTTTTTTGCTGTTTTTTCAATATTAAAACATCTTAATTTAAATTCAATAAGAACATAATCTCCATTTTTTAATATTATAATGCAGTATGCTTTAAATCCATATCTATCTTGATAGTATAATATTTCACCACCTATTGAACTGGAATAAACACTTAAGTCACTTATACATAAATTTTCAAATATTAAACTAAAAGTATTCAGATTATATATTAATTTTTCAGGAGATAAACCTAATGAAGCTACAGCTATTGAAGGATCTATAAACTCCTTTTTTACATTTGATCTGGTAGATGTAGCCGATCTTATATTAGGATTCCATGCAGGAACATTGTATATAACAAATAATCTGCTTAATGCATCAATATAAGAATAATATGCTGGTTCACTAATATTTTGAAAATTTGATTTAATATCTTTTAATATCGTACTATTAGAAGCTAATGTGGATATATTTCGAGAATAAGATTGTAAAATATTTTTAACTCTTGGGGAACACGTTTAATTTCATCGACCGTTGATGCATCACTTTGGCAAATATTTTCCAGATAATTATTTGCAACAAATAATTGTGATTCTTTAGTTTTTTATGCTTGTGTTACTATTAGAACATTAGTTCTATCTAAACAAGAAACTGTAGCTCATAATAGAGAGCAAAAATCTCCGAGTGAAACTTGCATAAAATAATCAGTCAGAGAGTATGTCAATTAAGTAAATTGTTCTTTTCTATTTAAGTAATTTGATATTTTTATTTTATTATATTCAAATATTTTTTTTATAAAAAATTTTAAATCTTAATAAATACAATTAATTACATGGATTTTTGTAAAGATTGTGGTTTAATTGAAAAGTATTGTACTTGTAAAAATAAAAACCTTAAAACTAATTTAAAAATGATTCGTTTTTATATTGAAGATGACAAATTATTAACAGCTTGGATACAAAATAATAAAGTTAAAAATAGAAAAGGAAAAGACATAGATTGTATAATTTGCGATAATCCACTTGTTTACAAGAAAAATAGGATTTTTTGTCCTAACTGTAATAGGGAGTATAATTTATTTAAAAAGTTTTTTCAAGATAAAAAAGAGAATTCAAAAAATAAAAACTTAAAATATGGACAAAAAGTTAAAAATATAAATGATATTTTAGATTCAAAGTTTAAAGGAGGCCATGTAAAAGCTTTTGAAAAATCAGAGTTTCAAAGTGATTTATTCCAATTTCAAAATAATAATTTTAAACGTGAAAAATTAGAACCTATAGATTTTTCATATATTCCTAATTTATCAGATGAAATTTTCTTATTATTAACATCTAATCCTGAATTTTATAGTGAGGAGTTTAAATTACTTCTTAAAAAGATTTATGATAATTTTTCAATTTTTAATAGGAAAATTCAAAAAGACTATGAATCAATAAAAGATTTTAATATAGATGATTATTTAAAAGAAGATGAAGCTAATAATTGGAGGGAATTTATTGTAAATCTTGATGGAGATTATTCTATTTCGAATATTATTTTAGATGATGATAAGACATTTAGAAATGATGATTATTCAACTGAAGAAGTTCTTTTTAGATTTTTAAATTTTTCTAATTTAAATAATGTTAACTATAATCTTCAATATTGGATTTTAATAGCTAAATTTACATCTAAATTAATTGAAAATCATGCATTAATACCAGAAATTATAGAACTTGAATCAGAGAAGTTTCATATTAGATGGATTCCAGCTATCTTTAACGAGGATATAAGCAGAATATCAGAAAAATTCCTATCATCATGCCCTAATGATTTGATTGTATATAATGGTTCAAGAATTAGTAAAAAACAACAATTTTTAACTGGTATTAGTATAGTTTTAGATGGGTTTATTGAAATTTTTAAGAAAAACGGTATTTGTGATGAATTAAAGAGTAATTTAAGCTCTAAAATATTTTCACTATTTTTAAATGAGAAAATAATGCTTAATGGTGAGGAAGAAATTATTAACCATTGGCTTATTAATTTAAAAAGGAATAAATCAAGTTATGAGTTAATTTTAGCTATTCAATCTTATAAAACAGAATTATTTATGGAATTACTTGTAAAGTTTAAAGATAGATCTCCTGAAAGTTTTTCTCTTGGAATTTCTAAAAAGAATGATGCAATTAAAGATAATCTTAAAAGTGATCTTGATATAATTAGAGAACTTATTCCTGAAATTGGTGATGGTATCAACATAAAAAGGTTAAATATTGACCTTGATATAGAAGAACTATCGGATTTTTTAAAAAAAATAGAAGAATTATCTAAAGTTCTTGGAATAAGTATTGTTCTACCTAGAAATCTAGAACAAATCTTTAAACCTAAGCTAGCATTAAAGTTTAAAGGAAATATTAATAAGAAATCAGAATTCTTTTCAATTGAAGAATTAGTTGATTTTGATTGGGAAATAGCTGTAGGTTCTAAAAATTATACTAAAATAGAATTTGAAAAATTATTAAATAACTCAGAAAAATTAATAGATTTAAAAGTATTAAATGAAGAAAACGTTAATTTTACACTTAAAGAATTAAAAAATGCACCTAAAAAATTAAGTAAAAATGAGCTATTACAAGGATTATTTAGTGGTGAAATAGATGAAATAAATGTAAAAGTTGATACAAGTTTAGATAATCTTATTGAAAAGATTAAAAATTATGAAAAAGTAGAAATTCCTGATTCATTAAATGGGGAATTGAGAGATTATCAAAAAGAAGGTTTTTATTGGTTAATTCAGAATATACAATTAGGATTTGGAAGTATACTTGCAGATGATATGGGTCTTGGAAAAACAATACAAGTTCTAACTGCTATATTATATTTAAAGGAAAATAGCTATTTAGATGATGGAAAAGTACTTGTTATTGCTCCAACTAGCTTACTGTACAACTGGGAAAAAGAAATAGAAAAATTTACACCATCACTAAAATCATTTATTTACCATAAACAAAATAGACAATTTCCAAAAGATGATTTTGATATACTATTAACATCATATGGAGTTTTAAGATACGATTATAAAAAATTTAAAAAATTAAATTGGTTTTTACTTGTAGTTGATGAGGCACAAAATATTAAAAATCCAAATGCAAAACAAACAAAAGCTCTAAAAACTATTCGAGCAGATAATAAAATAGCTTTAACAGGAACACCAGTTGAAAACAGATTATTAGAATATTGGTCTATATTCGATTTTACAAATAAAAGCTATTTATATTCCTCTAAAAAATTTAAACAAAGATTTATAAATCCAATTGAAAAAGAAAAAGATGATGATGTTCTAAATAATTTTAAACAACTTACAAGTCCATTTATTTTAAGAAGACTTAAAAATGATTCTAAGATAATTACTGATCTTCCAGATAAAAATATAAGTGATATCTATTGTAACTTAACTGGAGAACAGGCTGCCTTATATCAAAAAACATTAGAAAGTGAAATGGATGAAATCTCATATGAACTAGGTATTAACCGTAAAGGATTAATTTTTAAGTTAATGAATTCCCTAAAACAAATCTGCAACCACCCATCACAATTCATGAAAAACAAAAGCTATAAAATTCAAGATTCAGGTAAAATGGAAGTTTTAATTGAAATCTTAGAAAACATAGAAGAAATGGGTGAGAAGACCTTAATTTTTACTCAATATGTGCAGATGGGTAAAATTATGAAAAAAATATTAGAAAAAAAGTTTAAAAAAGAAATACTATTTTTACATGGATCTTTAACTCGTGAGAAGAGGGATAAAATGATTAATGAATTTCAAAATGATCCAAGTAAAAAAATCTTTATTTTATCACTTAAAGTTGGCGGAATTGGTTTAAATTTAACTGCTGCACAAAATGTTATTCATTATGACCTTTGGTGGAATCCTGCAGTTGAAAATCAAGCAACAGATAGAGCATACAGAATAGGGCAGAAAGAAAATGTAATGGTCTATAGGTTGATAACATCAGGTACATTTGAAGAGAGAATCAATGAATTAATAAAAGAAAAAGAAGAACTTGCAGAATTAGCTATTGGAAATAATGAAAAATTCTTAACAGAAATGAGTAATGATGAACTTAAAAACATGTTCTCTTTAAGGTAAATTAAATTCTTCTTAATGAATTAAAATATTTTTTCATAGAAAAATTTTAAATCTTAATAAAGACAATTAATAATATGGATTTTTGTAAAGATTGTGGATTAATTGAAAAGTATTGCAAATGTAGTAATAAAAATTTAAAAGCTGATTTAAAGATGATTCGTTTTTATCTAAGTGATGAAGAAGTTGTTACAGCTTGGATTCATAAGGATAGAGTAAAAAACAGGAAAGGCAAAGATTTTACATGTATAAACTGTGATAATCCACTAATTTATTTACAAAATAAGATTTTCTGTCCTAATTGTAATAAAGAATATAAAATTTTTAAAAAATTCTTTAAAGAAGATATTAAAAAACCTAAAAATAATAATATACAATATCGTGAAAAGATTAAAGAATTAAATAATATTCTTGATATAAATTTTAAAAAAGGTAGTAAAAATCCTTTTAAGAAGTCAAAAACCCAAAAAGAATTACTTCAATTTGAAAATCAGGATTTTAAAGAAAAAAACTTGGAAAATATTGATTTTTCACATATTCCAAATCCAATTGATGAGATATTTTTATTGTTAAGTTCTAATCCTGAGTTTTACAGTGAAGATTTTAAATTATTACTTAAAAAGTTGTATAATAATTTTTTAAGTTTTAGTCGAAAAATTTCAAAAATAGAGGATTATGAAATAGATGATAGTTTAAAAGAAGATGAGGCTCATTTATGGAAGGAATTCATTGTTAATATTAATAGTGATTACTTTATTTCTAATATTATTTTAGATGATGATAAGACCTTTAGGAATAATGATTATTCTACAGAGAAGATTCTTTTTAGATTTTTAAGTTTTTCTAATTTTAGAGATAGTACTTATAATCTTAAGTATTGGAATTTAATAGCTAAGTTTACTTTAAAGTTAATTAAAAATCAGGCATTTATACCAGAGTTAATAAAACTTGATTCTGGAAAATTCTGTATTAGATGGATTCCAGCTATTTTTAATGAAGAAATAAATAAGATTTTAGATAAATTACAAATTTTATGTCCATATGATTTGATTGTATTTAATGGATCAAAAATCAGTAAAAAACAACAAGTTTTATCAGGAATCAGTATTCTTTTTAATGGATTTATAGAAATCTTTAAAAAAGATGGAATTACTGATGAGTTAAAGAGTAATTTAAATTATAAAGAATTTTCAATGTTTTTAAATGAAAATGTTGATTTATATCCTAATGAACAAATAGTTAATCATTGGCTTATTAATTTATTAAAAAATAAACAAGATTATGATTTGATTTTAGATATTAGGGCATTTCAAAATGAATTATTTATGCAATTATTAGTTAAGTTTAAAGATGGATTTCCTGAAAATTTTTCTGAAGCTATTTCAAAGGATGATACAATTAAACATAGTTTACTATGTGATCTTGAAGTAATACAAGAGTCAATACCTGAGATAGATGATGGTATTAATATAAAAAAGTTGAATATATCTCTTGATATAGATGTAGTATCTTACTTTTTAAAAAAAATAGAAGATCTATCTAAAGTACTTGGAATCAGTATAATACTACCAAAAGATTTAGAAGAAAAATTCAAACCAAAACTAGCACTAAACTTTAAAGAAAATATAAATAAAAAAAGAGATTTTTTCAAAATAGAAGACCTAGTTGATTTTAACTGGGAAATAGCAGTAGGCTCAAAAAACTATTCAAAAGAAGAATTTGAAAAGATATTAAAAAATTCCAAAAATTTAATGGAAATAAAAGGATTAAACGAAGAAAGTATTAAAAAAACACTTAAAAAATTTGAAAACGCACCAAAAAAACTAAATAGAAACGAGCTATTACAAGGATTACTAAGTGGTAGAGTAGATGAAATAAATGTTAACGTTGATTCAGCTCTTGATAAAGTAATAGAAAGAATAACAAGCTATGAAAAAGTAGAGATTCCTGATTCATTAAATGGAACCTTAAGAGATTATCAAAAAGAAGGATACTACTGGTTAGTACAGAACATACACCTTGGATTTGGAAGTATACTAGCAGATGATATGGGTCTTGGAAAAACAATACAAGTTCTAACAACTGCACTATACTTAAAAGAAAATAGCTATTTAAATGAAGAAAAAGTTCTTGTTATTGCACCAACAAGCTTACTATACAACTGGGAAAAAGAAATAGAAAAATTCACACCATCACTAAAATCATACATATACCACAAATACAATAGACAATTTCCAAAAAATGATCATGATATCATACTAACATCATATGGAGTACTAAGACGAGACCTTGAAAAATTTAAAAAAGAAAAATGGTTTTTAACAGTAGTAGACGAAGCACAAAATATTAAAAACCCAAATGCAAAACAAACAAAAGCAGTAAAATCTATAAAATCAGCAAATAAAATAGCTCTAACAGGAACACCAGTTGAGAATCGTTTATCAGAATATTGGTCAATATTTGATTTTACAAATAAAGGATTTTTATACTCACAAAAAAAATTCAAACAAAAATTTATAAACCCAATAGAAAAACAAAAAGATAACGAAGTACTAAATAACTTTAAACAACTAACAAATCCATTTATATTAAGAAGACTTAAAAACGATTCAAAAATAATAAGCGACCTTCCAGATAAAAACATAAGTGATATCTACTGTAATCTAACAGTAGAACAAGCTGCCTTATATCAAAAAACACTAGAAAATGCAATGGATGAGATTACATATGAAGAAGGAATAGGTAGAAGAGGATTAATCTTTAAATTAATGAATTCCCTAAAACAAATCTGTAACCACCCATCACAATTTATGAAAAGTAAAAGCTATAAAGTTCCAGACTCAGGAAAAATGGAAGTATTAATAGAAATCCTAGAAAACATACAAGAAATGGATGAAAAAACCTTAATATTCACCCAATATGTACAAATGGGCAAAATAATGAAAAGATTATTAGAAAAAAAGTTTAAAAAAGAAATACTATTTTTACATGGATCCCTAAATCGTGAAGAGCGAGATAAAATGATTAATGAATTTCAAAATGATCCAAGTAAAAAAATCTTTATATTATCACTTAAAGTTGGTGGAATTGGTTTAAATCTAACATCAGCACAAAACGTAATTCACTATGACCTCTGGTGGAACCCAGCAGTAGAAAATCAAGCAACAGATAGAGCATACAGAATAGGGCAGAAAGAAAATGTAATGGTCTATAGGTTGATAACATCAGGTACATTTGAAGAACAAATCAATGAATTAATAAAAGAAAAAGAAGAACTTGCAGAACTAGCTATTGGAAATGGTGAGAAATTCTTAACAGAAATGAGTAATGAAGAACTTAAAAGTATGTTTTCTTTAAGATGAATAATTATTTGTAATAGCTAAAAACTATTTAAATAAAATTGAATTAAAACGATTAAACAGAACTGTTGATGGTTTTTAACTCTTGGTGAAAATAGAGCAGAAAATCACATTCATACAAGTATAATAAATTTATTAAAAAGAAAAACATATAATTAGGAAATAATAGTGTTATTTGTGATTAAATGGTAAATTACGGAAAAACATGGTGGGGTGAAAAATGGCTTGATGCTGTTGAAGGTGTGGATTTTACAAATAGAATTCCACGTGGTAAAACTTATGCAAACACAGGTAAAGTCTATGATATTCAAATTAATGATAATATTGTAACTGCAAAAGTTGAAGGAAATTATGCACCATATTATAAAGTTACTATAATGTTTAAATCATTTAATAGAGCTGAAAAAGAAATAATAGCTGAACTTATTAATAATTCATCAGCTATTTTATCAGGACTTTTAAATAACAAACTACCAGAAAATCTACATGATGAACTATCAAATCTAGGAATTGAGTTATTTCCAAAGTCTTGGGATGATATAAATGCAGATTGTAATTGTCCAGATTATGCGCCTGCTTGTAAACATATTGCAGGTTTAATTTATATGATAAGTTTAGAAATCGATAAAGATCCTTTTAAAGTTTTTAAACTACATGATTGTGATTTATTTTCTATGATAGATCATTTTGAAGATGTTGAAGATGAAAAAGTAAGAAAAATTAAAGAGCTAAGTGAAGTCTTTAAAAGTAAAGATGATGAGATTATATCTAAAAAAGATTCTGAATTTGATTTTTCAAAGATTCCTAATTTACATGATACTACATTTTTAATGTTAGAATCAGATCCAGTTTTTTATGAAAAAGATTTTAAAGCTATTTTAAGTAATTTTTATAAAAGTATATCAAGATTTTCTAAAAAACTTTTAATTAATAAACACTCAATAAATAATAGCTATAATGATTTTGTATTATTAAAAGAA
The DNA here is from genome assembly GCA_020854915.1 of Methanobacteriaceae archaeon. Classification (GTDB taxonomy): domain Archaea; phylum Methanobacteriota; class Methanobacteria; order Methanobacteriales; family Methanobacteriaceae; genus JAHKLT01. The sequence continues at coordinate 15,522 of JAHKLT010000041.1, forward strand.
ACTAAAAAAGATCATTTAAAAAATAGGGATAAAGATTTAGATAAATCATTTACAAAGAAATGGTCTAATCCTCATTTATGGGGAGAGTTTAAAATAAATATTGATGATAATTATAAAATCTCTAATGTTTTTATAAGTAGTGAAGATAAAAGAAAATCTCCATTTACATTTAAAAATAATGAATCTTTAGAGATATTAGTTCTTGGTTTTTTAGTTGAAATCAATTACTATAGTCATATAAATAAGTTTAATGAAAATATAAAGTTTTTAGATCTACTTTTAAAGTTTACAATTGATATTATAAAAAATCAAGCTATTATTCCAGAGTTATATAAAACAAAAGACGATAGCTATATTATAAGATGGGTTCCTGCTTTATATGATAAGGAAATTAGAAATATTTGTGAAAATTTTTATATGGAAGTTCCAGATGATCTTGTAAGTTTTAATAATCATTCAATATCTAAAAAACAATCAGTAATATCAATTATTAGTCTTTTAATTAAAGGAATCTTAAATAAATTTTCAATGTATGGTATATCACAAAAACTTGAAAAAAACCTAATAAATCCTCAATTCAAGCTATTTTTAGGTTCAAAAGAGAAATTCAAAGGTGATGAACTTTTAATTGATCAATGGCTTTCAAACTTTACACTAAAAAACAGAGATTACACTTTATATTTACATGTTGAAGAGTTTGATGAGGATTTTACAATTGATTTAAAAGTTAAATTTGATGATGAACTTCCAAAAACTGTAAGTAAAGTTATATCAGATAAAGATAACTATGAAATTACTGATAAAAAGCTTAAAATTCTCTCAGATATTTACCTAATAAAAGAACACCTTCCAGAAATTGAAAATTCACTAGACTTTAAAAAAGATATTAGATTTAATTTAGATGAATTTTCAGAGTTTTTTATAAATATCCTTCCACTTTTTGATATAATGGGAATTTCTATAATTCTTCCAAAATCATTAAAAAAGATTTACACACCAAAGCTTGTTTTAAATGTTCAAAGTACAAGAGATATTAAAAATCAGAAATCATACTTATCTGTTAAAGATATTGCAAAATATGATTGGAAAGTAGCTATTGGTTCTAAAAGCTATTCAAAAGAAGAATTTGAAAAATTAGTTGAAAAATCAAAAGGACTGGTTAAAATAGCTAATGAGTTTGTAGTTTTAGATGAAAATCAAGCAAAATCATTTATTAAAAAATTAGATAAAGTACCAAGTAATCTTAATCAAAATGATTTAGTCCAAGCTATTTTAAGTGGAGAACTTGATGAAGCTGAAGTGGATATTGACAATGAACTTAAAACATTAATCAATAATATAAACAAAAAAGAACTTGTTAAAGTTCCAAAGGCTGTAAAAGCTAATTTAAGAGATTATCAGAAAACTGGGTATTCCTGGCTTGTTCAAAATATTAATACTGGTTTTGGAAGCATACTAGCAGATGATATGGGTCTTGGTAAAACACTACAAGTTTTAACAACAATAATGCACTTTAAAGAAAAAGACCTACTTTTAAAAGAAAAAGTATTAGTTGTTATGCCAAGTAGTTTGCTTTTTAATTGGCAAAGAGAAATTAGAAAGTTTACACCAGGATTAAAATCAATTATATACCATGGAAATAATAGGAAATTTCCTAAAAAGGATTATGATATAGTTTTAACATCATATGGAATCATAAGAAAAGATGAAGAAAAATTTAAAAAGATGAAATGGTTTTTAATTGTTATAGATGAAGCACAAAATATTAAAAATCCATTAGCTATGCAAACAAAATCAATTAAAGCTATTAAATCTAAACATAAAATAGCTTTATCTGGAACTCCTGTTGAAAATCGTTTAAGTGAATATTGGTCAATATTTGATTTTACAAATAAAAATTACTTATCAAGCCCTAAAAAATTCATGAAAAAATTTATTCAACCAATTGAAAAAGAAAGAAATAGTCATGCTCTTGAAATATTTAAGGAAATAACAAACCCCTTTATTTTAAGAAGAGTAAAAACTGATAAAAGTATAATAAATGACCTTCCAGATAAGGTGGTTAATGATGTCTTCTGTAATCTAACTGTAAAACAATCTGCTATATATCAAGAAACTTTAAATTCATTAATGGAAACTATTGATGCAAATGAAGGAATAAATAGAAAAGGAATGATTTTTAAATTAATAAATTCACTAAAACAAATCTGTAACCATCCAAGCCAATTTATTAAAAATAAAAAACCTGAAATAGAAGACTCTGGGAAAATGGAAGCATTAATTAACATCTTAGATAACATTCTAGCATCAGATGAAAAAGTATTAATTTTCACCCAATATGTACAAATGGGTGAAATAATCCAAGAACTAATTGAAAAACATTTTAATACAAAAGCCTTATTTTTACATGGATCCCTAACAAGAACTAAAAGAGACAAGATAGTTGCAGAATTTCAAAATAATTCTCAAAAGAAAATCTTTATAATATCCCTTAAAGCAGGTGGAACAGGATTAAATCTTACAGCAGCACAAAACGTAATTCATTATGACCTCTGGTGGAACCCAGCAGTAGAAAATCAAGCAACAGATAGAGCATACAGAATAGGGCAAAAAGAAAACGTAATGGTATACAGGTTTATTAGCTCTGGAACATTTGAAGAGAAAATAAATAAAATGATAAAAGAAAAAAGTGAATTATCTGAATTAGCTGTAAGTAGTGGTGAAAAATTCATAACAGAAATGGGTGATAAAGAACTTAAAAATATCTTAAAACTTAGGAAATAGCTATTTTACTCTAATTTCCGTTTATTCATAAATTAATATTAGTTCATAGTTAATTTAAAATCATAGAGAAGAATAAAAATCAGTTTTACGATAAATTTTATATACATCTTCTAAAACTTTTTTTTGTTTAAATATTCCTTTCTTTTCGAAGAAGCTATTATTTTTGGAATAGTTTAAGTAAATAAAACACTTTCAAATTCTTTTAAATATTTTAAACTTTATAAATACTATTCTTTAAATAGCTATCTTCTTTTGTTCATTTAATATTCAACTTTTTATTTTAATATTAATCCCCAAGTTAATCCCCAAGTTAATAATATATTTCATTAAAAAATTTATTTTAATAATTTAAAACATAATGAGTATTTCTTCCATCGCCTGTTCGTTTAATTATTCCTAATTTTTCTAAATTAGCGGTTTCTGTTCTTGCTGCTGTATCAGATATATTAAACATTTCTCGTATCGTTTTATTAGTTATTTTATTATTTGATATAATTTTTTCAACAATTTCCATTTGTCTTTCATTTAATGGAACTTGTCCTTTTTCTTTTAAAATTTTAGCATTCATACTTAATTCAAGGACTTTATCTTTAACATTTTTCATACTAACGGCAACACCTTCTGAAAAATACTCTAACCATCTTGTTAAATCAAGCGTATCTTGATTAACACTTTGTAATGCACGATAATAATTAGGACGATCCATATCATAATAATCATCTAATGTAAAGAATCTTTTCAAATCAAAGCCAGACTTATAAAGAACCAAAGCAGCCATAATACGTGCAGTCCTACCATTACCATCTATAAAAGGATGAATTCTAACTATTTCATAATGAGTAATTCCCGATACAATTACAGGATTAATTTCATCTAATGATAATGAATTAAACCATTCTAAAAAATCATTAAGTAAACCATAAACCTTATTAGTATCAGGAGGCATGAACCTAATTGAACCATCAGCACCACCAACATATACTTGACAATCTCTTAAAACTCCTTCATGATTTGGGTTATTCAATGTTTCCTTAGTTAAATTTTTATGAATTTCAAATAAATCTTCGAGTTCGAATAGCTCTTTTGAAGCATATTTATCAATTTTTTTTAAAGTATTAATATAATTTAAAACTTCTTGTTTATCTTTACGTCTAGCCATAATGTTTCTACCCTTTTCTAAAGCAGTAACTTCCTTAAGACTAAGGGAATTACCTTCAATAGCTGTTGAAAAATGAGCACTGCGTAAAATAGCATCTTTTCTTAAAGAAATTTCCCATTCGGGCACTAAATGAGCATTCATTATAATTGTTTTTGATTCAGTTATGTAAGTTAGATTCTGTACTGTTTTATGGGAATAATTAAATTTTGGATTAAACAAAGAAATCTTACCTTTTTAATGAGTTTATATAATTATTATCTAAATTAAGAAATATAAATTATTGGTATCTTTTGAAATATTAATTATTTTTATTTTTAAATCATCAAACTTCTAATTAAGATATAACTCTTTCCTAAATTTTACTTGTAAACTTTCAAAGATTATGAAATGCAAATTCAACTAGAAATCATCCTTTATTTAATATCATAGAATAAATTATAGAAGAATAATAAAATTATATAAAACAAGGTGTCCGATAATTTAATTTTTTCTGAGGATATACAATGCTTATTTTATATTGTTTGATAGTGTACAAATGATATTTCATAAAAGTACACTTTTATTATTAATAATTTTTAATTTAGAGTCTTTTAAACCAGAA
>JAHKLT010000009.1 GCA_020854915.1 Methanobacteriaceae archaeon
ATGAGAGTAAATCTGATTATTTTAAAAATCGAGCATTGAATTGTTAACAGATAAAGATTTGCTTGAGCGGACTTGTCATGAAAGTGACACGAGCCGTTCTTAGGAGAGTGCGAGAAAGCAATTTCTCAATCTTATCCGACATATAAGTTAGAAACTTTTATATTGTATGAGAAATTTATATAGATTAGGGTAAGTTTTATAAAAAATTTACCCTTTTTCTATATGAAATTTTGAAACACAATTTTTTAAAGGTTTTTTTCTATGAGTATGCATATCTTTTTTGGTGGATTGCAAAGATATGCATTCTTGTACTTTTAAAAATTATATTACTGTTTTTATAAGTTTTTTATTTATCTTCATAAACAAACAATTTATATATAATGAAAAATTAATATTTTATTATCATTATTCTTTAAAGCTCTTTTTGTTCTCGATTAAAATATGTTATAAATCTTGCATAACTTATTTATTGAAATAGCTTTATTGATTGCGATTATATATTAATTATTTAGGTGAAAATTATGGCAATTTCTCAAGGAAAATCCACAAGAAGATTATCAGGTGCTAGGAATATAGCTAACCGTGGAAAAAGAAAAGCAGAATTAGGTAGAGATCCAGCTGAAACAAAAATCGGCGATAAAAAACTTAGAAAAATTAGAACTCGTGGTGGAAATGAAAAACTACGATTAGCGGTTGATAATAAAATCAACTTAATTGATTCAAAAACTAATAAATCTAAAACCGCAGATGTTTTAGGTGTTATTGAAAATCAAGCTGATCCCAATTATGTTAGACGTAATATCATTACTAAAGGAGCTATTGTAGAAACTTCTGAAGGTAATGCTAAAGTTACATCTAGGCCAGGTCAAGATGGCGTTATTAATGGAATCTTAGTTAAAGATTAATTATTTTTTTTATTTTTAAACTTTTTTTTAAACTTTTATAAAACTTTTTTTTAGGGATTATTATGTCAGATAATAAAATTGGAATGGGTCATGGTGCTGGCGGAGAAGTAATGAGTAACTTAATAGCTGAAACTATTTTAAACAACATTACTAAGAAAAGTGTTAATAATGGTATAAGTTTAGATGCACTAGACGATGGAGCAACGATTCCAATTGGTGATTATGAGATTGTTATTACAACAGATGGACATACAATAAACCCTCTTTTTTTTCCTGGTGGAGATATTGGTAAAATTTCTGCTGCAGGTACAATTAATGATGTTTCAGTAATGGGTGCAAAACCACTAGCTATTACAAATGCAATGATTATTCGTGAGGGTTTTCCAATTGAAGACTTGGAAAAAATAATAAAATCTATGGATGAAACATGTAGGGAAGTAGATGTAGCTATTGTCACTGGAGATACTAAAGTAATGGAATATGATAAAATTGATGAGATTGTTATTGTTACTACAGGTATTGGAATAGCTAAAAAAGGAGAAGTTATAAAAGATTCCTCTTTAAATATAGGGGATAAAATCATTGTAACTGGAACTTTAGGAGATCATGGAATGAGTTTGATGTCTTTTAGAGAGGGTATTGATTTTGAAACAGACCTTCAATCTGATGTTGCTCCTGTTTGGAACATGATTCAAGAAGCAGTTGAAATGAAAGCTATTACAGCTATGAAAGATCCAACAAGAGGGGGTTTTGCTAATGCCATTAATGAAATGGCTCAAAAATCTGGTGTTGGAGTTTTATTAGACCAAGAAAAAATACCTATAAAAGAAGAAGTCCATGCAGCATCTGAAATGCTTGGTATTGATCCATTTGAAGTTGCTAATGAGGGTAAAGTAGTTATGGGGGTTAAATCAGATTTAGCTGATGAAGTATTGGAGATTATTAAAAAAAGTGAATATGGTTCTGATGCAGCTATTATTGGTGAAGTTATTGAAGGAAACCATGTTTTAATTGAAACTCCTGTTGGTGGGCAAAGAATTTTAGAAAGTCCAATTGCAGATCCTGTTCCAAGAGTTTGTTAATCATTTATAAATAATAGAATTTACAAATTAATTTATAGGTGAATTTATGGTAAGTATGTTTGTAAAAAGAACTATAGCGTATGTTCTTGATTTTTTCGTTGTTTCATCATTTATGTGGATAATCTCTTTCCTTTTATCAATCGTTGCTAATCCTTATAGTATTTATGCTGTTTATCATTATTTTGTTTATGTTGTACCTATTTTAATAATGGTTTACTTTGTTTTTTGTGAAAAACTCAAAAAAGCGACTGTTGGTAAGGCATTAATGTATATACAAGTAGTTTCAGAAGATGGTGGAAATATTTCTTATTCTCAAGCTATTATAAGAAATCTTTCTAAAATTTATTGGATTCCAATAATCTTTGACTGGGCTATTGGTAAAATTATAAAAGCTGATAATAGAATATTAGCTAAGATAAGTAAAACTGTTGTTATTTCAGAACTTCAGGATTAAGAGATAAAATGATTAAAAAACTTCAAGTTTTATGGTATTTGAAAAAAGATGACTTTATAAATTATGCAATTGATTTTAAACCATATAAAGATAAAGTTATTGATGGATATGAAGTTTCTGAACTTGATGAAGATTTAATATATGATTTAGCTGATAAAAATCCTGATGAATTAGATTTACTTGGTTATTTTCATAGTGAAAATGAATTAAAAAAACATATTAAATCAAAAAATCCTGATATATCTAATTTAGATGATTTAATTCTATGGACTGGGGAAGATTATTATATTTCATATGGTCCAGAATCAGATCCTAAAAACAAGGTTTTAAATTGGTATGATGCCTTAAAAGAAGAATATAATTCTGGAAGAGGATTTTGGATTTTATATGTTACAGGATATGATGTATTTGACCTTGCTTGTAAAGGAAATGTATTAACCTATGTTTTAGCAGATATTTTAAATTTATCAGAAGATTATTTCAAAGATTTAATTCCAGATAAAGGATATATATCAAAAGAAGAATGGAATCGTGTTGTAGAAAGAATGGAAAAGAAATATCATTTTGAATTAGGTTTAAAAAGAGCTATTTAAATCCTTTTTCAAATTCTGATGGTGGTATATACATCACTTCACCTAAGTCTTTTTCTAATAATTCTTGATTTATATTTGTATCATTTGTATAAACAATAGCTAGTGTTCTATTATATTTATCTTTATTTTTTTTATCATCAATATCTAAATAAACTGTTTTATAAAGACATTTTTCTATTACAAAATCTTTAGCTTCACTAAAACCATCTTCATTTTTCTCAGGTGTATTAACTCCTACTAAACGAATCTTACCTACTCCTTCAACCCATATAGTATCACCATCAACTACTTTATTACATTTCCCTTTTGCTTCATAGGTGATATTTTCAGTTTTATTAGTTTCACTATCTTTAATAAGAATAGATCCTTGATTTGAGTTTTTTGCAAATACATCTTCATCTATAAACTCATTAGAGATACTTAAAATAGCTCCTCCAATCATAAGAGCTAAAAATATAATTGAGATAGTTTTTCTTTTCATTATGTTTATTTTATATGTTTATTTTAAATAAATTTTGTCTTTTTTTTAAAATTTTTAATTTTAAACTAAAATTATCTGATTAGTTTTATTTTTTTTAGAAAAAATTATATTCTAGTTTTAATTTAAATTATTATATGGAAAATAAGATTATTGAAAATTTTAATAATGATTTAGATATTAAAAAACATCCTAAAATTAAAGGTCTTCAAATTATTAATGGTAAAAATAATTTTCCAATTAGCTGGCTTAATCAACAAGGGTATTGCGAATATTCTTTGTTTTTAGAATATATTGAAAAAATTAAAGTTGGTCCAACAAGAGCCATGCTTCAAGGAACTTATGAACATCAAGAATTGGAGGATGAATTTAAAAAAACAGCAACACCAACAACTTTTAAAGATGCATTAGAAAATTCAAAAGAAAAAGAATTGTTATCTAGGGAATTTCAAGTTATATCTCCTAAATTTGGAATTAGGGGTTTTATTGATGAAATTTGGTTAAAACCTAATGAATTTGTTATAATTGATGATAAACCAGGAACTACTCCATATAATTCTACTATAAATCAAGTTCGAGCCTATTGTTTAGCACTTAAAGATATGATTGGTGAAGATAATCGTAAAATAACAGGTGCACTTCGCCAAAGAGGAACAGATAATATTTTTTGGAAGGAAGATTTTGATGTAAGTAATGAAACTAGAATTAAATTTTTAATAGCTAGGATGGATGGTTTATTTAATGAATCTAAGCCATTTTTACCTACAAAAAATCATAATAAATGTGAAAAGTGTAGGTTTCAAAGCTATTGTGAGCATTATTAGTTGTTTAAGAATATAAATTTTATATTTAAAAATCTTTTTAACTATGTGTTTTTTTAATTAATTAATAGAAAGCTATTAATAAGATAAGAAATATATTTATTTATATATTTTATTTTTATTGATTATTCTTATTCATTATTAATTTTTATAAAATATTATTAACTAATTTTAAGACGATATTATGACAGATGTTAAATTTAATGATTTTGATATATCTGATGATATTAAAATAGCTATTGGCGATATGGGATTTGATGAACCAACATCTATCCAGAAATTAGCTATTCCTGAGGCATTAGAAGGGAAAGATATTATTGGACAGGCACAAACAGGAACAGGAAAAACAGTTGCATTTGGTGTTCCATTACTTGAAAAAATTTTCATAAAAGATAGGTCTCCTCAAGCTATAATTTTATGCCCTACAAGGGAATTATGTATTCAAGTTGCAGGGGAAATAGAAAAACTTGCTAAACACATTAAAAAACTTAAAATCTTAGCAGTTTATGGTGGACAACCAATTGGTAGGCAAATTAGAGCATTAAAAAAAGGTGTTCATATTGTTATTGGAACTCCAGGTAGAGTTTTAGATCATATTGATAGAAAAACTTTAGATTTGGCGGGTATTGAAACAGTTGTTTTGGATGAAGCTGATGAAATGTTAGACATGGGTTTTAGGGAAGATATTGAACACATATTAAGATTTACTCCTAAAAAAAGGCAAACATTACTTTTTTCTGCAACTATTCCAAAACCAATTAAAAAAATAACTAAACACTATCAAAATAATCCTAAACATTTAAAGATATCTAAACAAGATATGGTTGTTCCTCAAATTGAACAATATTATTTTGAAACAAAAGATAAAGATAAATTAGATACTTTGTGCAGATTACTTGATATTTATGATGTTAAATTAGGATTGATTTTTTCAAATACTAAAAAAAGAGTGGATTATTTAGTTAGATCTTTAAAACGTAAAGGTTATTCTGTTGGTGGAATTCATGGAGATATGAGTCAAAATCAAAGGGATAAAGTTATGGAAAAATTTAGAAATGAAAAAATTAATCTTCTTGTAGCTACTGATGTTGCAGCTAGAGGTATTGATGTTCCTGATGTAGAAGTAGTTTTTAATTATGATGTTCCAAATAATAATGATTATTATGTTCATAGAATTGGTAGAACTGGAAGAGCAGGTAAAACTGGTTTTGCTTTCACATTTGCTGCTGGAAGGGAACGTAAAATATTAAAAAGTATTCAAAAACATACTAAATCTAAAATTAAAAAGCAGAAAATACCATCATATAAAGAAATTGAAAAAATTAAGGATAATACTATTTTAGATGAAATTAGAGATTCTCTTAATAATGATAATTTAAAAAAGGAAATGGTTTTAATTGATTCTTTAATTGAAGAAAATTATGATTCTAGGCAAATAGCTGCATCTCTTTTTAGAATGGTAAAATCTTAATTATTTTTACCATTTATAGTATCATATTTTATTTTTTCATCATCTAATTCTCTTATAAAAGATTTAGTCATATCTCCAACAGTTAATACTAATATATTTAAACCTTTTCTTGCAGCATTTGCAGTAGCTTGTGCTGCAGCATGTTCAATGTCTATTGGAATATCTAACATATTTGCAACTGCATGTGAAATAGTTCCAATAACTGCAACTTTTAATTCATCTGATTTTAGTTTATCATATGTTTCTTTTACTAAATCTAAATTTACAGTTTTTGATCCACCTTCTTTTATAGTTGGTAAGGTAATTATAGTTACTTTTCCAATATCAAAATCAATAGTACCAGTTAGAGAACCTAATGCCACATCTCTTCCTTTCTCAGTATCTTCTAAAACAGTCCCCATAGCTTTTTTTGGATCATGCCCTGCATATAATATACCTCTATCCATATAAAGCCCAACTTTTTCATCTTTTTTTAGATTATCAGCAGCTATTGCAGGCCAAACAGTTTTATAAGCACTCATAGTGTCTAAAACCTCATCAGTGAATTTTCTTAAATCAACAGCTTCTTTTTTTACTCTATCGATTCCAAGTTGAGTTATTGTATATGGGGATCTACCATCTTTAGATGTAATGTAACCTTCTTCAATTAAAGTTTTAATATTCTCAGACACAGCTTGGATAGTAACTCCTAATGTTTCTGCTAAATCTTTTTGCTTTAAATGATAATCTTGTTTAGCTATTTCAGAAAGTATTTGAAAATGAGTTAATGTTCCTCTTCTTTTAAAAGTTTGCATTTTTTATTATCTCCTAAAATCTTATATATAACATTTTTAATTAAGTTTATTATTAAGTTTTTCTACTTAACTTTTCTAAAAAGTAAATGTAGATTTAAAATTATAGTAATCGACTTAACTTTTAAAAATAAATTTATTCATCCATTCTTTTGTAAATGATTTATGTGTTACATATTTCTTAAAATAGAATTTTAGTTTATTCAACAATTCTATAAGCGATTTGAAATCAATCGAAGATATTCTTTTTTTCATACTTCTCCAAACTTGTTCTATGGGATTTAATTTAGGTGAATATATTGGTAAAAATATTAGATTAAAATTTAATATTTCACAGACTTTTTCGACTATTTTAGAATGGTGAACTCTGTAATTGTCTAATATAATGTTAATTGTTTTTTCTTTTTTAAAATCTTCTTTTGGGGGTGTCCAATAATTAAGTTTTTGAAAAACTTTTATTTTATGAATTTTGGTGTAAAATTTGATGATTCATTAAGCATTTATCATTCAGTAAGTAATTTTGTTAATTTAGTGAAAAAAGATCTTATTTTAATAAATTTTAGGTTTTATAAAAATCCTAATTTTTTTTAAATCTTATAAATAATTAATAATTTATGTTAATTATAAATATGTCTGTTAACATAATAATATTATAGAAGTGAAAATATGTCTGTAACAACTAAAATATATGGAAACTATCAAACAGCTATACCATCTGAAATAAGAAAAAAACTAAACATAACAAAAGATCATGTTATAGAATGGAGTATAGACGAAAACGGCAAACCAAAAATAGAATTTAGAAAAAAAATGAAACTAAGAGACATTAGGGGTAGTATAAAATTAGACCATGAAACTAATTCTGTTGAATTAGTCAAGGAGCTATATAAATGAAAGTATTTTTAGACAGTTCTTTCTTAATAGCTTATGTATTAGAAATCGATTCTAATTATAATAAAACTATTGAATTAGAAAAACAAGGAATATTTGACAATGAATGTTACATTAGTAATCTTATAGTTAATGAAATTGTAACAGTATTAGGAAAAAAAGGAACTTTAAAAGATGTAGTAAATAATTATAATACATTTAAAGACAACTTTAAAATATTAAATGAATATGAAATAGCTAACTTTAATGATAAAGTAATGAATAGTTATAAAAACCATAATACTAAGCTATCATTTACAGACTGTGCAATACTAGAAACAATGAAAGCTAATGACATAGAAAACTTAGTATCATTTGACAAAGAATTTAAAAGAGCAAAAAACATTAATTTAATAAAAGAATGATCTTAAAATGATATAGTATTTTATCTAACTTTTATTAGAAATTATAAATTCTTCTAACCAGTTTTCATATAATGTTTTATCGTTTACTTTTTCATAAAATAAAGTAGTATAAAGATTTTCTAGTGATTTTTTGCTTTTTATAAAAGTGTTTGTTACTGTTCTTTTTATAATTCTCCATAAATCTTCAATAGGATTTAATTCTGGAGAATTACTCGGTAAATATATTAAATTTATATTTAAAATTTCTGCTATATCTTTAATAAGGGATGCATGATGTACAGTATAATTATCTAATACTATATTTATTGTTTTTTCAGTTCGTAATTTTTCTTTTATATTATTTTCAATTAATATTTGTTTTAATACAATTTTTTTTCTTTCTTCGAGTCTTGGCCAAATATGTATATTATTTTTTGAAAGTTGCAGTAGAAGGCTGCATTTGGGATTTAGAATTTTGTCTAATCTTTGAAAATAGGGGTCAATGAAAATGGCCATAAATCATTGAAAATTAATATGGGTAAATTAAAAATCATGATTTTTAAAGTGAAATTATGGAAATTTTTTCTGGAAATTTTTCTCAAAAAAGAATAATTTCCTTAGTTCGTTTAGTAGTGTTTTCTTTTTGATGTTTTTTCCTTCGAGAATATAGTTGTTTTATATTATAGGAGCTTGCCATTAAATGTAATTCATTTTGTATCTTTTCTTTTCCTCTTTGTTTTAATTCATTTAAATTGTCTTGTTTTTTTAATACTCCAAAAACAGGTTCCACTGTAGGCATTCTTTTAATATATTCTTTTTTTCCTTCAGTACTGTTTATTTTTTTAATCATATTTTGTTCTAATTCATTTCTGTATTTGGAAATTATTTTGATATTGGATTTTGTGTATTCATTTTTAAGGCAGGATTTACATTTTTGAGTGTAATATAATCGTCTAGATTTGTTTTCATATGGTGTATGTTCTTTGATAGGGTAATATTTCTTTTTTAGGGCACTTATATTGGTTTTTTTCTTCATTATATTCAAAATAGTCTTTATGAATAAGGATTTTCCTGTTTTTTTTACGAGTTTGTTTTTGATTGGGTATGTAACCGTCAATTGATTGTTCATTTAAAAATTTTAAATTATTATGAGACCAATAACCATAATCAGCACTTACACCTTTGGGATAACGCCCTAAATTATTTTTTATTTGTTTTAATTTAGGTATAAGATGTTTTTTTATCTGTAGGATTTTGTACTAAATCTAAAGATACTATTAATCCAGATTTGATAATCCTACTGCTGCTTGAACATTAAAACTTATCTCAGAAGTATTTTTCTTATTAATCATCCAATGAGCATCATTATCAACTAAAACCCCCACTAGGAACTGCTTACTTTCAAATAAAATATCTTTTAATTTATTTAAAAAAGAAACTGTTATCCTCTGCAGAAGATTTAGTATTCTTTAAAAAATCATAAGCAGACTTACGAATTTTATCATTCTTATTCTCTTTTAAATAAGCATCAATATCATTAGAACTTAATTTTAATAAATCTAAGATCAAATCAATATCTTCTAACTTTAAAATATTATAATTAGAATTATTAGCCTTAATAATAGTAACCATCAATAGCCACATGGTGAAAATCAGTTAAATTCTTATTTTTAGCATACTTCATAAGTAGATTCCATTATCACACCACACAAATAACCATATTCTTCCTTAAAACGACGAATAGTACGAGCAGAAGGCTTTAAACACTCAGC
>JAHKLT010000030.1 GCA_020854915.1 Methanobacteriaceae archaeon
ATTCCTTCATCGTTAGTTGTGCGAACATAGAAAACACCATTAATATTCATAGTAACATTAGTATTTTTAACAGGAATTCCTTGCTCATCCACAATTTTAACATGATATTGACTACCATTACGATAATACTTAACAAGATCACTACCTTGAACCGTAGATAAAACAGTAATATTATTACTCATTTTAAGACCACTTACAGGATGTTCAACAGTAATAATATAATTACCAGGATTTAAATTAATACTAAGCATTGCACGACCATCAGAATCTGTTGTACGATTATAAAAAACACCATTAATATTCATAAGCACAGAAACACCAGCCATTGGCTTACCATCATTATCCAAAACAGTAACATAATATTGACTACCATTACGATAATACTTAACAAGATCCTGACCAATTACAGTAGATTTAACAGTAACAGTACTATTTACTTTAGAAGCTAAATATTCACCATCACCATTATAAGTAGTAACAACAGCATATTCACCAGGATTTAAGTTAATTGCAATACTAGCATGACCAGTACTGTTAGTTGTACGAGTATTATTTCTACCATTAATAAAAATAGTAACATTCTGATTTACTAATGGATTACCATTATTATCAGTTAAAATAACAACTAAACGTGTACCATCAAGATAATACATAACAACATCACTAACATTTAAAAAAGTTCTAGATTCATCTTTAACAGAAAAACTTGCATTTCCACTTGCATTATTGTATTTATCATTACCCTCATAAAACGCTACAACATTATAAGTTCCCTTTGGTATTCCTGATAAGCTAACATTTCCTTTACCATTAACTAAATTCACACTACGCTCATCATTACCCACTTTAACAATTACAACACCAGTTGCATCACTATCTTTAACAGTAATAAATATGATTGCTGTTTCACCAACAACTATATCATCAACACTAACATTTAACTCAGTATTGAATTTATTAACATTCAAATTAACAGTAGTATTCATATTTTGATAAGTATTACCACCATTATAACTAACAGTTAATGTATATTTTCCATCTACTGGCGCATTAATACTCAAACTTGCTTCACCATTAACAACATTAGCAGTATAATTTTTATCATTAAAATTAACAATAACAGTTCCACTATCTACTACACCTTCAGAAGATGTAACATTAACATTAACAGTGAAATTTTCACCAACATTAACAGAAATATCATCATTAGTATTTAAAACTACATTAATTTTATTTACAGTCATCTGTGCTAATTTTGTTCCATTAACCCCTTGATCATTATAAGTAATAATCATTTCATATAAGTTAGGAGCATTTGGAGCAATTATTTGAACATTAGCAAGACCATTTGAAACATTAGCAGAATAATTCTTACCATCAACAGTAATAGTTACAATACCAGAACTTGCAAGAACATTCAAAACTCTAACAGTAACAGGAACAATAACAGACTTACCTACAACAGTACTAACATCATCCACACTTATATTAACATTTTTATTATTAACATATAAAGTAAAAACAGATTCTTGATTATTGAAAGTATTATCACCATTATAATATACATTGTATTTAAATGTTCCAGCATGAGATGGAGCAATAATATTAACTAAAGCAAAACCATTAGTCACAACAGCAGTATAATTCTTACCACCAACATTAATAGTAACAGTACCATTATTAACAATTATCTTAGATAAAACATCAACTTTAACAACAATATTTTCATCAACATAACCACTAGTGTCATTAACATTTAAAACAGTATTTAACTTACTAACAGTTAATTTAAAAGATGAAGTAGCATTATTATAAATATTTAAACCATCATAATAAACTAAACAATCATAAACACCAGCTAACTCAGGTGCATTTAAAATAATATTTGCAATACCATCTATAACATTAGCAGTATAATTCTTACCATTTACAGTAATAATTACAGTACCATTATTAACAATACCATTCTCAATAGTAACATTAACTGGAATATTAAAATTATCTGAAGCATCAACTGTAGTATTATTAACAGCCAAATTAACATCAACCAAATTCAAATCCAAAATTGAACTAAGAGTAAACCCATCAACAGTAACATTAATAGTTTTATTACCAAAACTAAGACTTTGGAAAATTACACTAATATTATTAGTTAAATCACCAGAAACTGGTGTTAAAATACCATCAGTAGTATTAAAGAAAAATACACGAAGAGGTAAAGAACCATTATAATCAGAAATATTAGTACCATTTGCAACTTTAAAAGACAAGATTAATTCCCTAAGCAAACCAAAAGAATTAGTAGCTGATAAATTTAAAACAAGCCAAAAATCAGGATGACTAACATTTTCACCTACAGAATAACTCGGTTGAACATTATCACACCACCAATTATAATTAAAATCAAGCAACCCATCAAAATTTGAAGACCAAGAAACAACATTACTATTCAAAATAACACAATCAGTAATATTAACAAAATTAGCAGTATTACCAACATAAACTTTCCCAGTAATATTAATAACACAATTTTCAACGGTTATGTTACCTTTACCCGCTCTAGAAGTAACTGCCACCAAATTTTTAATGTTTTCAAAAGTACAATTATAAAATTCTACAATATCCTGAGAATTATATTCTGCCATGGACCCATAATAAGATCCAAAAATATCATCCGCAGGAAGAGTACTATTATACTCAAAATGAGAATTCTTAATAATAGCATTATTAAATCCACCTATATAAGTATAAGGTTTTTTAGAACCTAAATCATACCTTCCATTTTCTTCAGCAGTTTTACCAGAATTAAAGAAAATAGTATTTTCAATAAGTAAAGGTGCATTTATACCTACAACTGCACCATAATGAGAACCAGAGAACCAATATGAATCAGTTATAAAAGAATTATTAATAATTAAAAGTTTAGTAGAAAATATATGGCTTCCTCTGTAAGCATAATTTGCAAGGAAAAATGAATCATTAATTAATATTGACCCATTATTAAATACTGCACCACCATAACCACCTTTGAAACCATTTTTTACAAAAGAACAATTGTTAATAATAGTATTTCCAGCATTTAAAACTGCACCACCAAGGCTTCCACCATTCCCTTCGAAATAAACATTATTAATAATAAGATTAGCACCTTCAAGTACCCAAATAGGAGAATGAACATCTTTAACATTAGTCCAAGGATAAACAGTAGGTGCATTCCTAATAGAAGAATTAATTACACTTAAATTTTCAATAGTAACGAAATTACTACCTGGTGTAATAGTAACAAAATCAGATTCCTGTTGACCATCAATGATGGTTTTATTACCTTCACCAATAACAGTTAAATTTAAAGAAGAAGGAAAGATTAGATTAGTATTACCATAACCAGAATAGACTCCTTCTAAAATATAAATAGTAATATTATCACTTTTCTTATAAGCATAGTTCAAAGCCATCTGAATAGTTTTAAAAGGATTTTCAAAAGATCCATTATTAGCATCATTACCACGAACAGAAGAAACATAAAGGGTAACATTTTTATCTAAAGGAAGTAGTCCAACGATAACAGTACCATTAATATATTTTGAAAAGTTACCTTCGCCATTATATTTACCAGATAAAACATAAGTACCATTAGAAAAACCAATATACTGTAAATTTGCAGAACCATTAATTAATTCAGCACTTCCTAATAATTTATTATCTAAATAGAAATTAACATTAAAACCACCAATAATAGCACCACTAGGATGTTCAACAACAGCCGTAATAGTATCCGCAACAGATGTAATATTAATATCTTTGAAAGTTATTGTAAGATTATTAAGTCTAGCAGGAATATAATTATTATTTGGAATAGTAGAAGATATATAAATATCTTGACCATTTTTATATACAAAATTATTAGTAAAAGTACAATTTTTAACAGTAATATTCCTATTAACATTAGGATAATAATTAGAATAATAACTAGGATCTAAATAGATTGCTGCACCATAATCAGCTGTATTATTAATAAATTTAGAATCAATAACAGAACCAATATATATTTTCACAGCACCATTTTTATTATTAATAAAAGTACTATTAATCACATTACAAATATGATCATAATTATTATTAGTATTACTAAATCCAACAAATACATGATTATTGCCTGTATTATTAATAAATTGATCATTTTGTGATAAAATAAAATTATTAATAAAACCAGTATTATTTAAAAAACGATTATTCATAGACTTACCTTGTTGGTTAGCTGAAACTAAACCAGTATTATTAATAAAAAGTGAATTATTAACAGTAAGATAACCTCCAGAAATAATAGGGGCTGGACTATTAGAATAAGAATTAGTATTATTAAAGAAATAAGAATTATCAATAATACTATTACCAACAGAAATCAAATTAGTATTTGCTTTATTATTATTAAAAGTTAAATTATTAATAAAACCTCCATTAATATATAAAATAGATGTACTATATCTAGGATTATTATTATAAATAATACAATCAGAAATAATAGTATTTCCAGCACTTATCAGCCCATTTAATCCACTAATATATTTTCCAAGATATCCATTGGTATATGTTAAGTTTTTCAATACAAGATTAATATAAGATCCTGTTTTTAAAAACCAATCAGTATTATTACCATCAATAACTGTTAAATTATAACCATCACCAATTAAAGTAAGATTACCTAACTCATTACAAGTAATATTAGTATTATTTACACCAGAAAAAACACCAGGACCCATATAAATTGTAGTATACAATGAACGATAAAAACCATAAACAATAGCATAATTAAGTGTTTTAAATGGATTATTTTTTGATCCATCACCACTTACATCACTTCCATCAACATCAACATACAAAGTAATAGGAGTTTGGTCAATATTAACAGTTAAAGTTCCAGGAGTAATAACAGACATATTATTATAATCCTTTAAATATTTTCCACCAAGAACAAAAACACCATTATCCAATAATCTAGTAAATTTCAAAGTTGAAGTACCATTAACTATTGCAGCAGAGCCTAAATCTAAACTACTTATCCCCTTAGTGATATTAAAATTAATACCTGAATTAGCATAAGTCTCCCCTGAAATTCTGTTTCCCATATCATCAGTGACTTTAGCTTTTAGAATAATATCAACAGGATTAGTTACATAAGCATCTTCATAAGTAACATACAAATTCATCATACCCGCATTGTAAATATGACCTTTATCATTAGAAACAGAATTTATAAAAGTATTATTTTTAACAATATTATTTCCAGCAAGATATACAATTGCATAGCTTGTTCCTAAATTTGTACAATTAATAAAAACATTATTAGCAAAATAACCTTCATTAGTTGAAGTTAAATATAATGCAGCATCATATGAATTAGATTTTGTTGTTGTATTTATAAATTTATTACCTGAAACATTAGTTTTATTAGATGCATAAATATATGCTGCTCCACCATATCCATAAGTATTTCTTAAATTATTATTAATAAAAATAGTGTTTATTAAGTCAACATTTTGCATACCTGAAGCAAAGAATGCACCACCATTAGATCCAGCAGAGTTATTTATAAATAATGAATTTTTAACAATAACATCATTGTATTGTTGATTAATTGCTCCTCCAAGACTACTTGTTGCATAATTATTTTCGAATATACAGTTATCAATTGTTAATACTCCTTGACTTACTATAGCTCCGCCTTGTGTATTTTTTCCATTAATAAAAGTCAAATTAATAAAAGTTACAATTGAGTCTTGACTTATGCTATTAAAAATAGCTGCAGCATTGTCTCCATTTAAAAATGTTTTGTTGTATCCTGCACCAATAAATGTTAAAGATCCATTATAATTTTTATGAGATAATTTAATATCTAATGCAGTATTATTTTCACCTGTAAAAGTTCCTTCACTCAAATGAATTACAGCATTGTCAGATGCATTTACACTTGAGATTCCTTTATTTATTGTTTTATAAGGACTAGTTTCTACACCAGAATTATCATCATTTCCAGTTGTACTTACATAAATTTCTTTATCATAATTTGTATTCGATGTAGTTTCAATAGCTACATCATCAATTTCATCGTTTAAGTTCAAATCAGGACTTACATCTTCAGCACTAATTGAACTAATTGAGAATAACATTAATAAGAACATGCTTATTAATATTATTCCTTTATTTTTCGAATTAATATTAACTACCTCACATTTAGTTTTTTTAATAATTATCAAAGCACCTAAAACAAGTCTTATTTAAACAAAATAAAAAATGATTTAGATAAATATATTTGTATTATTCAATGATATTTATATTTTATGAAAGATTTTTGACTTTAGAAATAATGAAAACATGTTAAAATAAAGAATTTTAATAGCTATATCACAAAAAATTAATAAAAAGTTAAAATTATCATTAAAAAGTAGTTAAAATTAAACAAATTGATTTAAAAATTTAATTCTTATAAGATTTAATTATTATTCCAAATATTTAAAAGATATGAAAAAAATAGTTTTAAATAGCTTAAAAAAAAGCTATTTAAACTTTATATCGGAGGAAAAATTAAATGGATGAAATATTGTTAATGCTTCCAGGACCTACATCTGTATCTCAAAGAGTTCTAGAAGCAATGTCTCAACCAATTGTTAACCATAGAAGTGCATTGTTTGGTGAACTTTTTACAAAAACTAGTAGTTTGATGTCAAAAATCTTTAAAACAGAACATCAGTCTTATATTATCACAGGGTCTGGTACTGCTGCTATGGAAGCAGGTATTGTTAATACTTTAAAACCTAATGAAAAAGTATTAAATGTTGTTGGTGGAAAATTTGGTGAACGTTTTATGAATATTGCAAAGTCTCATAGCATCAACACTAAGGAGCTAGAAGTTGAATGGGGTAAAGCAGTAGATCCTAAAAATATTAAAGAAGCTTTAGATGAGGATGAAGATATAAAAGCTATTACTGTTGTTCACAATGAAACTTCAACAGGAGTTTGTGCACCTATCAAAGAAATTGGTAAAGTCATGAAAAATTATGATGCTTTATACATTGTTGATACTGTTTCTTCTTTAGGGGGAGATTATGTAGATGTAGATAATTATGGAATTGATGTTTGTGTTACTGGTTCTCAAAAATGTCTTGCAGCTCCTCCTGGAATGGCTGCAATAACTTTAAGTGATGATGCATGGGAAAAATCAAATGATGTAACCCCTAATAATTATTATTTAGATATGAAGGAATATAGAAAAAGTGGAAATAAAAATCCTCCTGAGACACCTTATACTCCATCCATATCTTTAACTTATGCATTGTATGAAGCTTTAAAAGTTATTGAAGAAGAAGGTTTAGATAATAGGATTAAAAGACACCATAAAGCATCAAAAGCTAGTGTAGAAGCTGTTGAAGCTTTAGGATTAGAATTATTTGCAGATAAGGAAGTATCCTCTGCTACTGTTACTGCTGTTAAATTACCTGAAGGTGTAACAGATAAAGAATTTAGAGGAACTACAAGAGATAAATATAAAGTAGAATTAGCTGGTGGCCAAGACCATTTAAAAGGAAATGTTTTCAGAATTGGTCATATGGGTAATGTAACTTATAAAGAATTAGCTATTACCTTTTCAGCTATTGGTATGACTTTAAAAGGTTTAGGAATTGATGTTGATCCTGGTGCTGGTGTACGATCAATTACAGAATCATATATTTAAGATTATTTTAAGGAAGTGTTATAATGTCAGTCAATGAAATAAAAGCTATTGTAGAAGAATTAAATAAATTAATTAAGATAGAAAATTATGTTGGAGAATCTATTGAAACTGAAAATGCTAGTTTAATCCCTGTTATGAGAACTGGAATTGGTTTTGGTTCTGGTTCAAATGTTGGAGATAAAAAAGGTATGCAGGGCTCAGGTGCGGGTGTAGGTGTTGAACCTGTATCAATGGTTGTTATATTAAAAGGTGTTAAAGGAGCTGAAGGAATTAGAGTTTTAAACCTTTCTAAAGGTAGTGATTTAAATAAAGCTCTTAGTGATTTAACCCCTGTTCTTACAGAAATTGTTAAAGAATTTCTCCCAAAAGATGAAGAAGAAGATTATGATGAAGGAGAATATATTCCTCCAGAACATAATAAAATTAATTTAGATGAGGATTTTCCTCCTAAAAAATAGAAATATCTAAAAAGGAGATATTTTGAACTTTATAAATATTATATTAGGAATTATTTTAATAATTCTTATAATAATTTTTATTGGATTATTTTTAGGACTTAGAATATCTCTAAACTTAAATAAAAAAGGAATGAATATAACTGGTTTTATACATATAATATTATTTGAAAAAATAGCTATTATAAAAAAAGAATTCCCAGATGAAAATAAAGAAGAATCAGAAGAAGTTGAAGAAGTAGAAAATACAGAAGAATCTTTAAAAGAAAATTACAATAAAATTAAACCAGTAATTCCTGATATTAAACAAACACTTCCTTATTTTTATAATTTTTTAAAAAAATCATTGAAATCTATTGAAATAAATAAATTTTATTTTCATATAGATTTTGGTTTTAGTAGCTATACAGAAACTGCAAAATTAGTAGGTTATTTTTGGTCTTTTGCAGTTATACCTAATACTTTAATAAAATCTTGTTCTCTATCAGCTTGTCCTATTTTTACAAATCCTACTTTAGATTTTGATGCTGATATAAATATTAAAATTAAAGTAATTAATATGATTCCTCCTTTAATCCAATTAATTACGAAAAAAGAATTTATTAACTTGTTAAAAGGCATAAGGGTTATGAATAAAAATGAAGGATAGTTTTTCTAAAATAAAATCTAGTTTTTTTAAAGAAATAAAAGGAAATGTTTATAAAAAAATAGAAAATAATAATATGCCATTTTATTTTATTTATAAATTAAAAATAATAGTTATTAAAGAATCTGTTTCTAATTTAGAATTAAATCCTTTAGCTATTATAGTAGAAAAAGATGATAAATATTTATTATACCCTTTAGATGAAGATAATATTAAATATTTAAATGAAAATGAGGAAGAAATTGTGAAAGATTTTCTTGATTCTATTTATTTAGGTAATGGAATATTTTCAGATTCAACCATTATTTCAATAAAATAAGGTTTTTTTACTCTAAATGCATTTTTTAAAGCTACTTTTAAATTTTTAATAGAATTAACCTTTTCTGATGAAATACCATAAGAATTAGAAATATCTATAAAGTCAGGATTATCTAAATCAACTTGATATTTTTCCATATTATAAATATCTTCTTCATATTGGCGGATTATACCTAATTCATTATTGTTTATTAAACATATCTTTATTGGTAACTTGTAATTAGAAATAGTAGCTAATTCCTGAATATTCATTTGAAACCCACCATCACCAACAATTAGTACAATGTCCTTTGAAGGGTTTCCAATTGAAGAACCAATAGCTCCAGGAATACCATAACCCATTGGTGCAAAAGAACCAGAAAATATTAATTGAGAGTTTTCACTTATTTTAGACATGATAGTTGTCCAAGTTGTATGAGTTCCTGCATCATTAATGATTAAAGAATCATTAGAACAATTTAAAATATTTTTAATAGCTATTTGAGGATTTAATTTATGAGAATCTAAACCTTGAATTTTAAAATCATCTTTAACTGAATTAATCTCATCTATCCATTCATTAGGAAATTTTAAATTAAGAGAATTAAGTTCTTTTAAAAAAATAGCTAGGTTACCATGAATTTTACATTTCCCCTTTAGTTTCTCTTCATCAATATTTACATGAATTAATTTATCTTCAACAAAAGATAAATCCTGAACTGTTCTTTCAGATAATTTAGAACCTAAAGCTATTACCATATCTGAATTTTTTAATGCATAGTTAGATTTTTTAGAACCTCTTATACCTAAAAGACCTAAGTTATGCTCATCAAATTCACTTATAATTCCTTTTGCAGGATATGTATTAACTATTGGAATATTCTTTTCATAAACCAAATTACGAAACTCTCTAATAGAATTTGAATATTTTATCCCTGAACCTGCAATAATTAAAGGTTTTTTTGATTTTTTAATTAAATCTAAAGCTTTATTAAGATTATCATAATTAAAAACAGGATCATATTTTGGTTTTTTAATAGATATATCAGAACATGTTAAAAGATCTTTAGATAAATTAATATGAACTGGCCCTTTAGGATTTTTATTTAAAATTTGAATAGCTATATAAAAATCATTTAAAAGCTCTTTAACACTTTTAGGATTAAATGATTTAAAAGTAATATTCTTAAAAATCTTAGAAATAGCTATTGATTGAAAATGATCTTCATTTCTAATATCTATGGAATTATCTCCTGTAATAACAAGTATTGGAACATTATCTTTAAAAGCTGTAGCTAAACCCATAGTTAAATTCATTGCACCAGGACCTGCAGTAGAAACACAAACTCCTAAGTTTGATGATGATCTTGAATATGCATCACATGCATGAATAGCAGCTTGTTCATGTCTCATTAAAATGTGTTGTATCTTAGAACCTTGTAATGCTTTATAAAATGGAAGTATCTGTTCACCAGGGTGGCCAAAAATATGTTTAACTCCATTTTCTTCTAATATTTTAACTAAACGATCAGCTATGTTCATATTAATCTTCTTTTTCTTGATAAGAGCCGTCGTATTCTCCAGAACCTTTAACTTCAAATACAACTCCTTGAGCAATACGATCTCCTTTTTTAATTTTATATTCAAATTCACTATGATTATATATTAAAAACATTAAAGTTCCGAAAAATCCAGGATCTCCTACAGCAGTTTGAACAGAAACAAAAGACCTAAGTAAGGTAGATCTTGGTTTATAAAGCATAGTATATCCTTTAGGAATTTTAATTTTGCGATCAATTGTAGCAAGATAAGCGGTTTTAGGTTCTAATATATAGATTGGACCTTCAAGTGCTTCTATATCAGGTAAATTTTTTTCATTATCGATTAGAGAACCAGATGATCTTTGAATAAAAATTTCATCAAGGGCAAGATCAATTCCAGAAGGTTGTACAAGTTCACTGAATTCAGGAAATAGTTTAATAAGTTCTTTTTCTCCAAGCATATTTAATCACTTAAATTTTCTTTATTTAAAGTAGCTATTTATAAAAATTTTACATAAACAATAAAATATATTATGTCCTTTAACCTATAAAAAATCAAGGTGAAAAAATGCCAGTTGTAAGAATTAGTGGAAATGATGAAATAAGTAAAAAAGAAAAATCAGAAATGGTAAAAGAAGTTACAAAAACAGTATCTAAAGCATATAAACTTCCAGAACAAGCTATTACTGTCATTATTGATGAATGTGCTTCAGAAAATGTAGGAGTTGGTGGAAAATTACTATGTGACAATAAATAATATTAATTGATTTTATATTTATAGTTGATTACCTAATATTTTTTAATTAATTTAATATTTATATATAAATAAAACATGCATTTATATGAAAAAGTTTAGTAACACACTATAATATTTATATATAAATAAAACATGCATTTATATGAAAAAGTTTAGTAACACACTATAATATTTATATATAAATAAAACATGC
>JAHKLT010000061.1 GCA_020854915.1 Methanobacteriaceae archaeon
GAACCTGATGCTATTTGTATGCCTGAGCCTACTGCTTCTCCTGAGCTTTTGAATCCTATGCAGTTTGGTACTCTTGTTAAAGGTGCTTTACAGGATTATGCTGAGGTTATTGATATTCCTAAGATTTTGCATATTTGTGGTTCTACTCAGCCTATTGTTAAAGATATGGCTTCTATTGGTTGGGATGGTATTAGTGTTGAGGAAAAGTTACCATTTGATGTTGCAACTAAAGAGTTAGCTACTGTTAATGATCCTTCTAGGTTAGTTGGTAATGTTTCTACTTCTCAGACTATTTTTAGAGGTACTCCTGAAGAGGTTAAAGCGGAATCTAAAGATTCATTAGAGAAAGGTGCTGATATTTTGGCTCCTAGTTGTGGTGTATCACCTTTATCACCATTAGCTAATTTAAAAGCTATGGTAGAAGCAAGAAACGAATACTGTAATTTATAAATAATTTATTTAAGAGGTATAAGAATATTTTAAAAAAAGTTATTGAGGCTTTAAATGGAAAAGAAGGGGTTATAAAAATTGAAGAACTGTGTGATGAAGATATTCTCACACTGATTGAATTTGAATCCCGACGTAGTGATGAGATAGTTCCTGTAATTAATGAAGGTATTAAAGAATGTTTTAAAAAAGACTTTCATTTTGTTATTTTTGCTAATAATAAATTTAAACCTCCTAAAGGTTCAGGATTACAACTTGTTTATGAAGATGGAACTATTGTAGGTAGACATTTAGGTGATGATGATAGAGAGCAATATGAAAATGATGATGATTACGAATTTTTAAGTGATGATTTCATTTTGCTTAAGAAAAATATGAAACATAGTATTCCTTTTGTTAGTGGGGAATACTTTCTTATACCTTCAAATGAATTTAATGAATTGATGCAATTAAATGAAGTTTCTGAAGCATATATTTCAGTACCTTGTGTTACTTCTGATGCATACCTTAAAGATAAGTTTGGTTTTGATGATACTTTAGAGATTGCAACAATTATTGTTAGTTTTTGTTTAAACGACAATTAGTTTCTTTATTTTTTATTTTAATTATTTTTTGGTTGATTTTATGGTTATTATAGTTGGTTCCGGTGCAGGTGGAGGTTTACTTGCTATGGAATTGGCATTAGCTAACATTCCAGTTACAGTTATTGAAAAAGGCCCTTTTATTAAAACTGTAGATGCTTTTAAGTATTATGATGAAATTCATGAAGAGTTAGATTTACTTAAAACAACTTGTATTGGTGGATCCACTTTAGTAAGTGCAGGTAATGCTATTAGAGCTGGCGAAGATGATTTCAAAAATTTAGGTATAGATTTATCTACAGAGTTTAGTGAAGTCGAAAGATTATTAAATGTCCATGAATTAGATGATTTGCATATTGGAAATTCATCTAAAGTATTTATGGAATCTGCAAAAAAATTAGGTTTAGATCCTATTAAAATGCCTAAATATATTGATGAAGATAAATGTATTATTTGTGGAACTTGTGCTTTTGGTTGTCCAACCGATGCAAAATGGTCTTCTAAAGATTTTGTTAAAATAGCTAAAGATAATGGTGCTGAAATTTTGGCAGATACTGAAGTTACTGATTTAATTATGGAGGAAGGTATAATTAAAGGAGTAATAGCTATAAATGATGGTAAAACTATGGAATTATTTTCAGATATAGTTATATTATCTGCTGGAGCAATTGATTCTTCTATTATTCTTCAAAGAGCTGGAATTAATGCAGGAGATGAATTATTTTTTGATCCTTTTGTTACTGTTGGTGGTATTTTAAAAGGTGCTGGATTAAATTCTGAAGTACAAATGACCGCATTAGTTAAATCTAAAAATTTTATTTTATCTCCTCACTTTTCAAAAATTATTTATGATGAATTTAAAGAAGATGGGATAAATATTGAAGATATTTTCTCTATAATGGTTAAAATTCCTGATGAATCTAAAGGCTTTATTAGGGATGGTAATATAACTAAAATAAATTCTCTTAGAGATGTAGAATATATTGCTGAAGGTTGTGCTACAGCAGGTTTTATTTTAAAAGAATCTGGTGTTGATCCAAAAAATATTAAATCAACAAATATTAGAGGAGCTCATCCTGGAGGTACAGCTCCTATAGGCAAAATTGTTGATAATAATCTTGAAACAAAAATAAGAGGTTTATATGTAGCTGATGCTAGTGTTTTTCCAAAATCACCAGGTGCACCACCAATTCTGACAATTTTGGCACTTTCAAAAAGACTATCAAAACATATAATTAACTAAATTATTCAAATTGTTTATTAATTTCATCTTTACTAATAAGTTTATCACAATAATAACATCTAGCAATTATAGGTGCTTTACTGATAATTTGAAATTTAGAATTTATTGGTTCATTTTCATTGTTTGTTATGCATTTATTATTAATGCATTTGATGATGGAGTTTATTTCATCTTTTAAACTAATTTTTTCTTTTTTTACAATATTATAGTCTCTTATAATATTTATTGTTGATTTAGGAGCTATTAATGCTACTTGATCAAGCTCAGAAGACTTTAATTCCCTATTTTCTATTTTTAAAATATCTTTTCTTTTAATTTCATTAGAAGAAACATTCATAGCTATTGTAATATTTTTATTTTCTTTGTTTGGAAGATTTAAGATTTTTAAAACATGTAGCGACTTATTAGCAGTTATGTGATCTATTACTGTGCCATTTTTTATTGGTTTTATTTTTAATTTAGGTTTATTTTCTAGTGGCATATTAAAACTTATTATTTATTTAAATCTATTTTTTTGATATTGTATTTTGTTTCATTTTTTAAACTTTCTTTTGATTTATTTTTAGTTTTTAAAATAAATTTACCAATTACTCTAGCTCCTCTTGCTTCTACTTTTTCTTTCATTCTTTTAATTACAGGACTTCCTCCATTTGCACTCATTGTGGTAAATAAAATAACATCTTTTCCTCTTAAGTCGCATCTATCTATAATTGTTATAATTGCAGGTGTAGGATTACTAGCCCATGTTGGTGTTCCAAAGAAGATAGTATTATAATCTGTAAGATCTACTCTAATAGGTTGAATTTTAGTTTTATTTTCTCTAAATGCATCTAATGAAGATATCATTTTATTCTTTAACCCTTTTCTATCTTTTAAATCCTTAATTTTTACTATATCAGAATCTAATTCATCAACTATAGTATTTGCAACTAATTCAGTACGTCCCGTAGATGAGTAGTAAATTGTCATCGTTTTCATCTTAAAACCTCTAATAGTAATTAATAATTTATTTGATTTTCATGTTATATAGTTTTAATGATAAATCATTAAGGATTTAAACCAATAGCTTTTAATCCGTCATCTTCATTAAAGTTATTTATAATATTCATGTTTTGGATAGCTTGACCTGATGCTCCTTTAACTAAATTATCTATAGCTGATAACATAATAATTCGTCCTGTTTCATCAATATCATAACCTCCTATATGAATATAATTAGAACCTCTAATAGAACTTAAATGAGGAGTTTCATCTTTATTTAATAATTTAACAAAAGGTTCATTTTCATATGTTTTTTCATAGATTTTCTTAAGTTCTGATGAGTCTATATTTTCTTCTTTTAGGATACTGTGGCTAGTCGTTTGTATTCCACGTATTACAGGGACTAAATGTGGTGTAAAGGATACTTTCACATCATCAAAACCATTTAATTCTTGTTGTATTTCAGCCATATGTCTATGTGTACTTATTTTATATGGGTTAACATTATCTGCAATATTAGGATAATGTGTTGAATCACTTGGTTTTATACCAGCACCACTTACTCCAGTTTTTGCATCTATGATTATTCTATCAACTAATTCTTCTTTTATTAAAGGGTATGATGATAAGATAGCTCCTGTAGGAAAACATCCTGGATTAGCTATTAAATTAGATTTTTTAATTTCTTTTCTATAAATCTCAGGAAGTCCATATGTTGCTTTTAAATCGGAATCATTTTTCATTCCATACCATTTTTCATAAATACTCGTATCATTAAATCTGTAATCTCCACTTAAGTCAATTACTTTTATTCCACGCTCTATTAATTCTGGAACTATTTTCATTGAAGCTCCATGTGGAGTAGCAGTAAATACTAAATCAGCATCAATTTCAGATGGTGTTTTTCCTGTAAAAAATAAATTAGAATCTCTAATATTTTGATGTACTTTATAAACAGCTTCTCCATCATATTGTCTTGATGTAATATCAACTATTTCAACTTGATTATGTGTTAACAATAATCTTATTAATTCCCCACCAGTATAACCACTAGCTCCGATAATAGATACTTTTAACATTTTTTCACCTTCATTCACAATTATCTAATATTTTATCTTTAAAATCTGTTTTTTTAATTTTTCTAATGATTTTACAAGTACTATCTAACTCTCCACTATGGTATATAGTAACTCGTTTTACTTCTGCTTTTAAACCTTTATCATTAACTGCTTTTTGTAATTTATCTATGTTATGGGTTTGATCTTGACCAATAGCTATTATATCAGGATCTATTTCTTTTACTATTTTCAAAATATCTCCTTTATCATTACCTAAATAAGCTTCATCTACAGGTTTTAATAGTTTTATCATTTCTAATCTTTGTTTTTCATTGATTATTGGTATTCTTTTTCTTTTTTTTACAGTAGAATCTCTTGCAACTACTACATATAATTTTGGATTATTTCCTCCTAATTTTTTAGCTTCTTTAAGATATACTCCATGTCCTGGATGCAATATATCAAATGTTCCACTAGCCATTATTTTTTTCATTATAACCATCTATTGGTATTTTAAAGCATCTTTTAAATTAATTTTATCTTTATATAATGCAGATCCTATTACTATTCCTTGTACACCACTTGTACTTAGTTTTTTAATATCTTCTAATGTAGAAATTCCTCCGGAATATACTATAGGTATATCAACAGATTTAACTAAATCTATTACAGGATCAATATAAAATCCACCTAATAATCCCTCAACATCTACATTTGTAAATAAAATACTTCCTGCACCTTTTTCTTTAAATTCTATTGACAATTCTGTTGGTGTATTATTAATTTTTTCTTGCCACCCTTTTATAACTACTTTAGAATCTTTACTATCTAAAGAAATCATTATTCTCTCTGAACCATATTCTTTAGATAATTCAGATATGGTTTTTGGATTTTTTATTCCCATAGTTCCAATTATTAAACGATCGATATCTAAATTTAAAAGAGTTTTAGCGTATTTTATAGTTCTAATTCCTCCACCTAATTGTATAGGAATTGAAATTTCTTTTAATACTTTTTTAATAACATTTAAATTGTTTTCATTATCAATTGCACCATCCAAATCTATTAAATGTAGAACTTCACATCCTGAATCTTCCCAATGTTTAGCTACTTTTTCAGGATTTTCAATAACAACTTGTTCACTTCCAGGTTTTCCTT
Organism: Methanobacteriaceae archaeon; assembly: GCA_020854915.1. Classification (GTDB taxonomy): domain Archaea; phylum Methanobacteriota; class Methanobacteria; order Methanobacteriales; family Methanobacteriaceae; genus JAHKLT01. The sequence goes on from JAHKLT010000061.1 coordinate 5,469, forward strand.
GAACTAATTGAACACATTTTCCGCCTTTAATATCAACTGCAGGCATTATTAACATTTTATCTTTTTTAAATGACATTAAAACACCAATTTATATACTATGATTTTTATTTTTTAAAGCTATATAATTTTTTATTAGATAGTTAATTTTAAAAATTATTAAAATTAAAAAGTATTAAAAACATGAAAAGAACAGCATTAAAAATTGGATATATTGGTACTAATTTTCATGGTTTTCAAAGACAACCAAACATTAGGACTGTAGAAGAGGAATTAATATATCATTTGAAGAAATTAGGTTATATTGATGATTTAAAAGAATCTAGATTTAGAATTGCAGGCCGAACAGATACTGGAGTTCATAGTTTAGGTAATGTAATTAGTTTTCAAAGTGAAAAAGAAGTTTTAGTTAATCAAATTAATAATAGCTTACCAGATGACATACAAATTTTAGCAAAAGCACCAGTTAGATTTGGATTTAAACCAAGATTTGCTAAAATGAGACATTATAGATATATATTACTTCAAGAAGGTTTAGATATTGATTTAATTAAAGAAGTTGCTGATTTATTTATTGGAACTCATAATTTCACAAACTTCACAAAAAGATATCAAAAAACAACAACTAGGACTATCACTGATATAAAAGTATCTAAAGTTAAGATTTCAAAAGAAAATAAAGATAATTTACCTCATTTAAATAATAGCTATTATCCTATTTTTGTTGATATATATGGTGAGAGTTTTTTGTGGAATATGGTTAGAAAAATGATGAGGGTTTTTATTGATGTTAATTTAGGTAATATTTCAATTAATGATGTAAAAAAATATTTAAATCCTCAAAAAAATACTCCTCGTGAACATATAAAAGTTTTAGAAGGAGAATATCTTATTTTGATGAATATAGAATACGATGGAATTAATTTTACATATGATGATTATGCATATAGGCGATTTAAAAAATATCTTTTAGGTAATCTTTTAGATTTCCAAAAGGATTATGCAATTACAGAATGCTTTTTAAAGAGTTTAAATGATGTAAATAAAAAATAGAAACTTAATAAAATTTTTTCCACAATAAAAACTATAGATAATTGCGCGTAAATATAGTTTCAATTGTGGAAAATTTCCTTTTTCTATATATATTATTGAGCAAAGATGTTTTGAATTCAGAGCATTGTCTTGTGTATATGAAAAAATAATTTTCCATATACACTATAATATATTGTCACCAATACCTACATCTTTTTCTACTTAAGCCTAGGCAAAAAGAATGTCATTAACTTTTTGATTTCATTAAATGTTTTTATACTTTATGGAATAATATTAAATTAAGTAAGTTTGTTAGAATTATTTTTTTGTGATATAATGAAAATAGCTATTGTACTTGGAACAAGACCAGAAATAATAAAAATGGCTTCTGTTATTGATGAAATTAAAAGAAGGAATATTGAAATTGTTTTAATTCATACTGGTCAACATTATGATAAAGAAATGTCTGAAAATTTTTTTATTGATTTGAATTTACCTACTCCTGATTATAATATTAATGTTGGTTCTGGATCTCATGGCAGGCAAACTGCTTTGATGATGAATGGTATTGAAGAAGTACTTATCAATGAAGATGTTGATATTGTTCTTGTTCAAGGAGATACTAATGCTGTTCTAGCAGGTGCATTAATTTCTTCTAAATTACATATTCCTGTTGGACATATTGAAGCAGGTCTACGTTCTTTTGATGATACGATGCCTGAGGAAATAAATAGAAAGACTGCTGATGTATGTTCTAAAATGTATTTTGTCCCAACAGAAGAATCAGCTATTAATCTAATTTCAGAAGGAATATCTAGAAAACAAATTTTTATAACAGGTAATACAATAGTTGATGCATGTTATAGGAATTTAAAAATAGCTAATAAAAGAAATATTAATGAAAAATCATTAGCTGATTTAGATATTGATAATTTAAGCAATATTTTAACATTAACGATCCACAGGGCAGAAAATGTTGATAATAAAGTCCGTTTAAAAAATATTGTTGAATCATTAAAAGAACTTAAAAACATGAATCTTATTTTTCCAATTCATCCTAGAACTAAAAAAAATTTAGAAGAATTTGGACTTTTAAAAGAATTAGAAGAATTAAATAATATTCATATAATAAAACCTGTTGGTTATTTAGATTTCTTAGCTCTTTTATCTAAGTCTAGTTTAATTCTAACTGATTCAGGGGGTCTTCAAGAAGAAGCTATTACATTAAATATTCCTGTTCTAACACTAAGATACAATACAGAAAGACCTGAAACTGTTGAAACAGGAGGAAACATATTAGTAGGTTCAAGTAAAGAAAAGATAATTGAAACCATTAATAAAATATTGAATAATAAAGAATTTAGAGATAAAATGAAGAATGCAAAAAATCCTTATGGTGATGGATCTGCTGGATTTAAAATATTAGATGCAATAGAAAAATTTTATTTTAATGATCTTTTGAAAATAGAGTCACCTGAGGATATTATGTTATCTTTTAAAAGAGAAATAGCTAATATTAAAGAAGATATTACTGTAAAAGAGTTTGAAGATAAAAACAATTCATCTGTCAAAATGATTTATAATGAAAAAATGTATTTTCCTTATGATGATTTAAACATGAAAGATATGATAGTTGTTTATGATAAATTCAATCTATAAAAATTTTTAAGGTATTTTATTATGGATATAAAAGATGATTCTATTTTAGTTTTTGAATATTTTACTGCTTCTGGAGATCGAGATCCTTGTATAATTTCTGAGGCAGAAGCTTTAATTTTGTCTTTAATTGATGATTTAAAAGATTTTGATATTTTTTTATTAATTCATAATTCATATAAGTATTTAGTTAAAGATTTTAAAAGTATTAATATTATTTTTATAGATGAAAATCTAGAATATTGGTTAAATAATAATTCAAAATATTTTAAAAGAGCTATTTTTATAGCTGCAGAAAATAATATGAATTTATATAATTTAACTAAAATTCTTGAAGATAATAATGTTAAAATCTACAATTCTAATTCCAATGCTTCTTTAATTTGTTCTGATAAATTTAAAACCTATGAAAAAATTAAAAACTTGGTTTTTCAACCTAAAACAGCTAAAATTAAAATAGATTCTAAAAAAATGTGGATTGATGATTTAAAAGATACTTTTTATAATTGGAATAAATCTAAATTAATTATTAAACCTATTTATGGTGTTGATTGTGAAAACATTAAAATAATTAATGATTTAAATGATATTTCTAATGATTTAACTAAATATTTTACAATAGATTCTTGTATATTAGTTCAAGAATTTATTAAAGGAATAGATATTAGTGTTAGCTTGATAAGTGATGGTAATAAAGCTATTCCTATTAGTTTAAATAAACAAAATATAATTTTTGATGGTGAAAAACAATTTTATCTTGGTGGTTGTCTTCCTTTTGAATCTAAATTTAGAGAAAAAATTTTTGAAATAGCTACTATTACAGTAGAATCTATTAAAGGAATTAAAGGATTTGTGGGTGTTGATTTAATATTAACTAATAATGATAATGTTTGTTTTTTAGAAATCAACTCTAGATTCACAACACCTTATGTTGCTATTAAAAAAATAGCAAATTTTAATATTGGGGAAAATATTATAGATTTATTAGATGAAAATATTTCGATATCTGAATTATTAAATAAGATTTCTTTTTCAGGAAAAACAGTTTTTAAAAAAGAAGGTAATAATTTGAGTTTGGAGATTTATAAATGAAAATAGCTGGTTTAGATATAGGTGGAGCAAATACTGATTTAGCTATTATTGATTTTAAAGATGATGAAATAGAATCAATAGCTATTGACTTTGAATATCTGCCAATGTGGTCAAATAATAATGAATTAATTAGTACTTTAAAACAACTAATAGAAAAAATTTGTCCTTTAGATTCACTTGATGGTGTAGGTATTTCAATGACTTCTGAATTAGTTGATGCTTATAAAACTAAAAAAGAAGGAGTATTAGATGTTGTTTTTAAATGTGAAGAATTATTCAATTGTCCAATAGGTTTTGTTGGTTTAAATGATATTATTTCATTAAAAAATATTAAATCTCGTCCTATTGAAGTAGCAGCTTGTAATTGGATAGCTACCTCTAAAATTACCTCTAAGATTGATGAAAATTGTATTTTTATTGATACTGGAAGCACTACTACTGATATTATTCCTATAAAAAATGGAAAAGAATGTTCTAAAGGCCGTACAGATTTTGAAAGACTTGCTACTGGTGAATTAGTTTATACTGGTACTTTAAGAACAAATATTGCTAGTTTTATAGATAAGATTCCAATTAAAAATAAAGAATATAGAATTGCTTCTGAGCTATTTGCTCAAACAGCTGATGTTTATATGGTTTTAGATAAAATAGATGTTGATGATTATATTTGTGATACTTTTGATGGTGAAGGTAAAGATAAAATTGATTGTATGAGAAGAATTTCTCGACTTGTTTGTAGTGACTTAGATTATCTTTCTTCTAGTGATGTGATTGATATTTCTAAATTTATATACAAGAAACAGGTTGAACAAATAGTTGATGGATTAAAACAAGTTGTTGATTATCAAAATTTAGATACTGTGGTAATTACTGGTCTTGGAAAAGATATTCTAGCAAATGAAGCTGCAAAAATATTAAATCTTAAAATAAGATCTATGAATGAGTTTTTATCTGATGAAGAATGTATTGTTGCACCAGCTATTGGAACAGCTTTAATGATGAAAGATTATTTAGAATAATCAATACCACACATCTTTCATTCCAGAGGTATAAGCTAGAATATTAGTTAATAAATGTAATCCTAATGTTATTATACAAACAATTAGTATAAATAATAAATTAAATTTAAAAATTAAAGATCCAAGTATTAATGATCCGATTACTAAATCAAGTTGGTCAAGTAATGGTGCTGGTTTTCCTCTATCAATATTTAATCGTCTTTTAATGAAACTACCAAATGCATCTCCTAAAAGAGCCCCAAAACCTAATAAAAATCCAACTAATATTCCTTCGTTAATTCCTGTATAAATTGGAGCTATATGGTTAGAACCAAATAATTCTAAAATATATGGCCCTATAAAACCTTGAATCATACCAGTAATACTACCAACAACTGTACCTGCGATTAATCCTTCCCATGTTACACCATCTCCTATGATACGTATATTATCTATAAATTTTTTACCAAAATCTATAGGATGATTGCCTCCAAATGCAAGACCACTTACATTAGATAAATAAGCAGGTAACATAAAATATAAGACTAATAAACACGATATAATTAAGGACTCAATATTAAAACTCATTATTTTCCTCTAGTTTTTACTATTAAATATGTTTATTTTTTATTTGATTTAAATATTTTATATTGAAAAATATAAATAGTAATAGTATAATATTATTATATTAGTATTTATTTAAGGATTTATTTAAGGATTTTATTTTAATATTTAATTCTTTTTATTAATTATGAGGTGATAAAGTGGAAATTAAAAAAACTAAAAGTTTATGTCCAGTTTGTTTTAAGACATTAAATGCAGAAGTCTATGAAGCAGAAGGAAAAATACGTATAAGAAAAGAATGTGGGGAACATGGACAATTTGATAATACTTATTGGAGTGATTCAGATCTTTATCGTAAAATAGATAGTTTTGATCCGACTAATACTCCAATTGATAATCCAGTGATTAAAAAAAGTGGAGGGTGTCCAAATAATTGTGGTTTATGTGAGGATCATGAAACCTCAACTGTTTTAGGTTTAATTGATGTTACTAATAGATGTAATTTAAAATGCCCAATATGTTTTGCAAATGCAGCAGTTTCTAAAAAAGTTTATGAACCAAGTTTTGAAGAAATAAGATTCATGCTTCAAAATCTAAGGAATTTAAAACCAAATCCTACACCAGCTATTCAGTATGCTGGTGGTGAACCAACTGTTAGGAAAGATATTGTTGAATTAGTTGAGCTTGCAAGGGAAGAAAATTTTACACATGTCCAAATAGCTACTAATGGTTTAAAGTTAGCATCTGATGCAGATCTTTCTAAAAAATTAAAAGCTGCTGGTTTAAACACAGTTTACTTATCTTTTGATGGAGTTACTGAAGAACCTTATATTAAAGGCAGGGAAAAGAATTTACTACCTTATAAATTAAAAGCTATTGAAAATTGTAGGAAAGCAGAATTAGGGATTGTTTTAGTTCCAACTCTTGTTAAAGGAATTAATGATGATCAAGTAGGAGATATTATTAATTTTGCTTTTAAAAATAGAGATATAGTTTATGGAGTTAATTTCCAACCAGTATCTTTTTCAGGTAGAACACCTCAAGATCAAGTTGAAGAACAAAGGATCACAATTCCCGATTTTGTTAAACTTGTAGAAAAACAAACTGATGATCAAGTTAAGGTTGATGATTTTTATCCTCCTTCTGCTGTAATATCATTTTCAAATTTTTTAGGAGCTTTAGATGGGGAAAAACCAGAAGTTAATTTAAATTGTCATCAACATTGTGGAATAGCAACTTATGTGTTTATTGATGAGAAAGAAGATGGAACAGATGAATTAATACCTATAACTAGGTTTATTGATGTTGATAAATTTTTAGAACTTTTAGATAAGTATGCTCAAAGACTAAATGATGGTGGTTTTGCAATAAAAAAAAGAGTTTTTGCAAAAGCTAGTAAAGATATTATTAAAGTTATTAAATCTACAGATACCCCAGATTCTTTGGATATCAAAGGTATATTATTAAAGATTTTTAAACACCGTTCTTATGAATCTTTAGGAATATTTCATAAAAATTCAATGTTAATTTCTTGTATGCATTTTATGGATCCATTTAATTTTGATGAAGATAGAGTTAAAAAATGTATTATTCATTATGCAGTTCCTGATGGTAGAATAATTCCATTCTGTACTTTAAATTCGATGTATAGGGAAAGAATTGAAGAAGAATTTTCAATACCTTTAGAAGAATATAAAAATTAGTCTAGGAATTATTTCATGATTATTAAAACACCATCTAGATTACATTTTGGTTTAATTGATTTAAATGGTTCATATGGTAGAACTGATGGGGGAATTGGTTTAACCATTAAAAAACCCAATTTTGAATTATTTGGAGAAGAAACAGAAAAAGATATTATTATTGATTTTGATGAATCATTAACTGATGAAAGAATTAAAGAAGAGTGTGTAAATAAAATTAATTCTGCTGCAGAGAAAACAATTGATCATTTTAATTTAGATAATGGTTTTTATTTTAAAGTAGAAAATGCATATTTTCCACATGCTGGTTTTGGCTCTGGAACTCAAATTGGTCTTGCAACTTCTAAAATGATTTCAGAATTTTCAGGAAAATCTACAAGTAGCATTGAATTAGGTAAAATAGTAGGTAGAGGTGGAACTTCGGGAATTGGAATTTTTTCTTTTGATAAAGGAGGTTTTATTCTTGATGGAGGTCATAGTTTAAAAGAAAAAGGAACATTTTTACCATCTTCTGCTTCTAAAACAAATCCTCCTCAACTAATTGCACGTTATGATTTTCCAGAAGAATGGGATATTCTTATAGCTATACCTAAAGTACAATCTTCTGTAAGTGGTAAAAAGGAAATAAATATTTTTCAAGATTATTGTCCTATTGTAAAAAACGAAGTTGAAAAGCTTTCTCATGTAATTTTAATGAATTTAATTCCTTTTTTACTTGAAAAAGATATAGAATCATTTGGTAAATCTATAGACTTAATTCAAACAATTGGATTTAAAAAGGTTGAAGTTAATTTACAAGAAGATAAAGTTAAAAATTTAATGAATAAAATAAGAGATTTTGGTGGTTATGGTGTTGGAATGAGCTCTTTTGGACCAACAATTTTTTCAGTTTATGATAAAACTAATAAAAACATTATAAAGGAAACTAAAGAATATTTAGGTGATGATGGAATGGTCTATACTACAAAAGCTCAAAACTTTGGACATAAAATTTATAAATAAAGGGATATTATGGATGAGATTAAAGGAAAGATTTGGACTTTTGGTGAAAATATTGATACAGATATAATAATTCCAGGTAGATATTTACGAACATTTGATTTACAAGTTTTTGCAAATCATGTTTTAGAAGGAGAAAGACCTGATTTTACTAAAAATGTTAAAAAAGGGGATATTATATTGTCTGATGAAAATTTTGGATGTGGTTCTTCAAGAGAACAAGCTCCTATAGCTATTAAAAGTGCTGGTGTTGATGCAATAATAGCTAAATCATTTGCAAGAATTTTTTATAGAAATGCAATTAATATAGGATTACCTGTTATAAAAGCTGATATTGAAGCAAAAGATGGAGATATTGTATCTATTGATTTATCTAATGGGGTAATTATTAATGAAAACACAGGAAAAACATTTAATTTTGAGCCTTTTAAGGAATTTTTATTAGATATTCTTAGAAGTGGTGGCCTTGTAGAACATTATTTAAAAAACAAGAATATAGGGGAATAATTATGGAATGTCCAATATGTGGTTCAGAAGATCTAAGTGTTTTAAAATCTAAAACGATTCCTTCTAAAAAGAAAGAAACAAAAGAATTTTTATTAAAATGTAATGATTGTCAACATATTTTTAAAGATAATATTTCTCAAAAAAATCCAGTAAATAAAAGATTAATTATTAGTGAACAGGAAAGATCTATAAAAACATCAATAGATTTATTTCCCAATGAAGAATTAGCTATTGGTGATATATTAATTTCTGAATATGGTCAAATAGAAGTAACAAGCATAGAATTCGATGGTAAAAGGGTAAAAAAAGCTATTATATCTGATATCGATACGATTTGGGCTTCATCTATTGAAATTCCTGTTAGGATGGGTATTTCTGTTGATTTACATGGAAAAGTAGAATCATACAAAGTAGATATTGATAGAGATATAGAGATATCTGTTGATGATATTGTTAAAATTGAAGATTATATTATAAAAATTCATACAATAAAGACTAATGAAAGACGGAAAAACTCAGGATATGCTAATTCTGGAGATATCAAGAGAATTTATGGTAGGCCTGCAAAATTAAATAATTATGATCATGATTTTACTAAAAATATTATTAAAAAAACAAAAAAAATTCCAAAATATCTAAGAAGAAATAAGTGAGTAAAAAATGAAAGTATTTATTGAAACTTATGGTTGCACATTTAATAAATCTGATTCTCAAATAATGGCAGGCATATTAAAAGATAATAATATAGGATTAGTTGATTCAATGGAAGATGCTGATGTTATAATTATTAATTCTTGTTATGTTAAACTTCCAACAGAAAATAAGGTTACTTATAAAATTCAATCACTACAAGAAAAATATCCTTATAAAAAGATTATCATTAGTGGATGTATGGTTGAAATTGATCCTGAAAAACTAGATAAAATTGGAGCAAATTGTAGTTGGATAGGGCCTCATCAGCTTGATGAAGTTGTAAATGTTGTTAAGGAATCTTTTGAGGGTAATATATTAAGGGCTACTGGTTTGTCAAAAAAACCTAAAGTAGGTTTACATAAAGTTAAAAAAAATCCGTATATTCACATCATACAAATTTGTGAAGGTTGTTTAGGCTCATGTACTTTTTGTTGCACTAGATTTGCTCGTGGCCCTTTAAATAGTTATCCTATTATTGAAATTAAGAAAGAAGCTCAAAAAGCTATTGATGATGGTTCTATTGAAATCCAGTTAACTGCTCAAGATACTGCAGCTTTTGGCAAGGATAGTGGTGAAAAACTATCAAGTTTAATCAAAGAAGTGGCTAATTTAAATGGTAAATTTAAAATACGTATTGGAATGATGCATCCTAAAAATATTTTAAATGATATTGATGATTTGATTGAAGCATTTAAGTTACCGAATGTATATAAGTTTCTACATTTACCATTACAATCTGGTAGTAATAAAGTTTTAAAAGATATGAAAAGGGGTCATTCAATAGAAGACTATTTAAATATTGTAAATAAATTTAAAAAAGAAATTCCAGAATTAACAATAGCTACTGATATAATTGTTGGATATCCTAGTGAAAATGATGAAGATTTTAATAAAACATGTGATGTTTTAGAAGAATTTAAACCAAGTATTATACATCTATCAAAATATCAACATAGAAAAGGTGCAGCATCTTCTAATTTAAAAGAAATTCCTTATGAAATAATGAAAAAAAGATCTAAAGAAATTACTAATATAAAATCTCGTATAACTGATCTTGAAAATCAAAAATTATTAAATACCATTCAAAAAGCTATTGTTGTTGAAGAAGGATCTAAAGGCGGATTTATAGCAAAATCTAATTCATATATTCCTATTGTTGTTCATGATGCTAAGATTGGTGATTTTCTTAATTTAAAAATCTATGAAACCAGCTCAACATACTTAAAAGGAACTAAATTTTAATTTATTTAAAAAATTCTATTTATAAATTTGTTATATAGCTATTAAATGTTTTTTTAAGTGTTTTTATCGTTTTTAATTATATTTTTTAAAGTTCTTTAATTTTTGCTTTTAAAAAATTTTTTCTTATTTTTTTCTTTACTGTAATATTTTTTCTTAATATATATTAATTAAGACTATATATTTTTAATAATTATATTCTTATATTTTTCTTGATAAATTATGTAAATTAACCTCTTAAAGGGCTTTTTTGCCGATACCTTTATATACTATGTCAAACAAGTATTAATTGGAGGTGAAATAATGAGTGAATTACCAATTGCACCGGTCGGTCGTATATTAAAAAATGCTGGAGCACAAAGAATTAGTGATGATGCTAAAATTGCATTAGCTGAAGCATTAGAAGAGAAAGGTGATGCAATTGCTAACAAAGCAGTTAATTTCTCACGCCATGCTGGTAGAAAAACAGTCAAAGCTGATGATATCAAATTAGCTATCAAATAGGTTTGACACTTTTTATTTAATCTATTGGCCACCTTTGGTCATTTTTTTTTATTTTATCATTAATATTTTTTTTAAATTTTATTTAGTTTAGAAAGAGTTATATATGATATTAAATAAATTAAGATAATGTTGTGGACCGGTGGTCTAGAGGTATGATACCTCCTTGACGTGGAGGGGATCACGAGTTCGAATCTCGTCCGGTCCATTAGCCGTGGTAGTTCAGTTGGGAGAACGCTAGACTGAAGATCTAGATGTCGCTGGTTCAAGTCCGGCCCACGGCATTATATAATCTTTTAAATTTTTAAAAACTATCTTTTATCTTTATATTAAGCTATTTTTTGAAATATATTTTTAGTAAAAATCATTTCTATTTTTGAATTTATTAATTTTATTTTAAAAAAAGAAGAAATAATAAAGTAGAAGACTTTTGATTTATCTTCTAAATTTAAAAAAGAAAAAATTTTGTTTTATATCACTTCAATCTTATTAGAATTTATATAATCTTTATAATACGAGGTAACAATATAATTTCCAGGATTTAGATTAATATTTAAACGAGCAATACCATTTTCATTTGTTTCTCTTTCATAAATTACTCCATTAATATTCATAGCTATTTTTTCTTTAGGATTTGGAACTTGTGTATTATTTATTATCTTGTATAACTTTACATCATAATGTCCTTTTTCATGATGATTTATAACTGTATTGTTACCTGTTAACATAGGGATTACATTGATTTTATTACTTAGTTTATAGTCATCATTTGTATTTGTAGTGGTTATAATGTATTTACCAGGGTTAAGGTTTATTTTTAATTTAGCTATTCCATTACTATCAGTTATTTTTGTATAAATTATTCCATTAATGTTCATCTTCACTTCTTTGTTAGCTAAGACTTGTCCTTTACTATCTAAAATTTTTACTTCATAATATTCTCCATTAAGATAATACACATCAATATCATTTCCTTTTAAGGTGCTTAAAACGGTTATATTATTATTTTTCTTTTCACCATTTATTGGGCTTGAAACAGTTATAATATATTTTCCAGGATTAAGGTTAATGGATAAAATAGCTATTCCTTCACTATTCGTTTTTTTAGTATAATTTACTCCATTAATATTCATAGAAACATTAATATTTTCAGCTACATTACCATTTCCATCTAAAACTTTTACAATATAGTTTGTTCCGTTTTTGTAATATTTGACAACATCATATGCAATAATTGTTGGTTTTACGAACACGTAATTTTTAATTTCTTTTTTGTTTAAATTTTTTGTTCCATTAAATAATGTCGTTATTGAATAATTACCAGGATTTAAATTAATAGATAACTTTGCAAATCCTGTTTCATTGGTTTGATGAGTATATGTTTGGCTATTAATAGTAAAGTATACTGTGGAGTTTATTAAAGGATTATCATTTAAATCTTTTAATATAGCATAAAAAACTCCATTTCGATAAAATATTTCAATATTTTTAGTAATTAATTGGAGATCTTGTTTATATACTGTAAAATTAATTGTATCATTTGATGGACCATAAATATCTTTTCCTTTAAAATTAGCTATTAAGCTATAGTTTCCACCAGGTAAATAATCTATTTTATAAGTTCCTTTTCCATTTAATATAGGAACTTCTATTGTTTTATTATTTAAATTCAAATAAACTGTAGCATTTAATAATTCATTATTTTCTCCTTTAAGATCAATATTTATTATTATATTTTCTTCTGATTCTGTGATATTTGTTGTTAAATAGCTATTATATTTAAATTTAATAATTTTTCCAGTTAAAATAGTCTTATTTATTCCACCATTGTAAGAACCACTAATTAAATATTCTCCATGTTTTGTAAAATTATAATTTTCTATGTAAAAGCCATTTATAAAATTATTTGAATTGATTTTTGTTTTATTGATATCAAATGTAATATTTTTTCCAAAAATAATATTTCTATTATCATCTGTTATTTTTCCAGTTAGATTAAAATCATTGTCTTTAATAGCTATTGTTTGATTTTCATTAAAAATTAAATAAATTAGACTATAAATAATTCCATCATTATAAATTTTTGTTTCTTGATTAGAATTAAGTGAATTATTATTTAAAGATAAATTTCCTTCATTATATATAAGATATTCTATACCTTTTATTTTAGAATTTTTTAATTTTAAATTACCATTTTCTGCAATAAAAATAGAATTTCCTTTTAAAGCAATATTATTAATGAATTCATTACCTTCTATTAAAAAATTCTTTCCTGAAATATATATTCCTCCACCATTAGAACCAGCAGTATTATTTTCTAAAATATTACTACCTACCATTCTAAAATTAGGTGTTGAACTTGTAAATATACCTGCACCAAGTGATGAAGCTTCATTATTTGTAATTATGTTATTACCAGCTATTGAAAAGTTATTTCCTTGTAAATTATATATTCCAGCACCATTGTTACTAACAATATTGTATCTTATTATATTATTTCCTTTTATTACAAAATTTGGGCCATAAGTATTGTATATTGCTCCTCCATCTGTTGCTATATTGTATTCAAAAAGATTACTTCCAATGATACTAAAATTATTAGTGAAATTATTATAAAGAACTCCTCCATAATAAATTGCTTGATTATATCTAAATTTATTAGTTCCATTTATTAAGAAATTTTCTCCTGAATTATAGATTACAGTTCCACTGCCTGTATGTGCTTCATTGTATTGAAATGTGTTATTTCCTTCTATAATAAATCTTAAACCAATATTAAATATTACTGCACCAACACCTAATTCAACAATGTTACCATCAAAAAAGTTATCTCCTGTAATTTTAAAATCATTTCCACTATTAAAAATCACTCCACCACTACCTGTAGTAGCTAAATTATTTAAAAACTTATTATTTCCAATTATTTTAAAATTATCGCCACTATTATGGATTACACCAGCAGATGTTGTTGCAATGTTATTTTCAAAAGTATTATTTATTAAACAATTATTATTTCCATTATTTTGGATTGCACCAGCAGATACAGATTTTCCATTTATAAAATTTAAATTTTTTACTATAACATTATTTCCTATAATCTTAAAAAATCTAACAGAATAATCTCCATCTATTTTATTTCCATTACCTTCAATAGTTATATTGTCCTTATTTACTAATATTCCTTCTTTATAAGTAATTTTTTCTGTATTTGTTATAGTAATATCCTTATTGATGTTTACAGTTTTACCACTTTCACTATTTTGAATAGCATTATCTAAATCAGTAAATGTATCTCCATTTACATCAATTATATTATTTTCATTATTAAAATGATTTATATCGATTTCAGTATCATCTAAATTTTCTGTTGCAGAAATAGAATTTATTGAAATTAATGTTAAAAGAAAAATGAAAATAATTATTTTTTTCTTCATAAAAACAAACCTCATTCAATTATTATTTATAATTAATATGAAGTTCTTGGTAATATTTAAATTTTTATAAACTTATTTTGAATAAACAATTTAATAAAAAAAGTAATAGTAAGTTTTTTAAATGATAAATATAGTTTAAACTTTTAGAGGCTCTTTTGTAACGTCTTCGTTTTCCATTAAAGCTTCAAAACTTTTTACAATCTCATAAGATGAAGAAGATCCAACTATATCAGCACCAGAAGATATAACTCTATAAGCTTCTTTATATTTTGTAATCCCTCCAGATGCTTTAATTTTAGTTTTAGGAGCATATTTTTGTATTAAATTAATATCATGTATTGTTTCAAAAAAAGTATTAATACCATTAAAACCAGAACTTGTTTTAATGTAATCTGCATCAGTACTTTCAATGATTTCAGATAATTTTATCTTTTCATTGTCTTCTAAAACTTTAGTTTCAATAATTACTTTTAATACTTTATCATCTAAAATTTCTTTTATTTTTACTATTTCATTTTCAATAGCTTCAAAATTTCTAGATTTTACATCTGAAATATTTATCATTAGATCTACTTCATCAGCACCTTCTTTTAAAGTTATTTTTGTATTAGCTATTTTCATTTCAGTAGTTTCAAATCCTAAAGGGAAACCGATTACTGTTGTAATTTTTGTATCTTGATTTTTAATTTTTTCTTTAGCTAATTTTATAAAAGAAGGGCTTATAACTGCAGATCGAAATTTGTATTCATTTACTTGATTTAAAAACTCTAAAAATTCATCCTTACTTTGAGTATTATTTAAATTAGTATAATCTAAATATTTTGCTAAATCATTTGCTTTTTTAAATTTATACATTTTCTCACATTTTTCAATATTAAAGTTAGATATGTAACGAACTAATATTTATTAGTTTCGTTAATTATTAAATAAAAATAACCTAATTAAATCAGTTTTTTAGCCATGTATGGTCCTTTTTTTTCATATCCAAATTTACGATAATAATTTCGAGCTCCAATTCCACTAATAATTATCATTTCTTCTTTCCCACTTTCAATAGCTATTTTTTCAGCTTCACTAAGTAATTTTTCCCCAAAACCAAGGTGTTGACCTATATTTTTACCTTTTTTTCCTATTTTAAGCATAGTTCCATAAACATGAAGTTCTCTAACTATTCCAGTTTTATCTGTTATTTCTTCTCTAAAAATATTATCAGATGGGTTTCTATATCTTAAAAAACCAGCTATTGTCTTTTCATCTACATCTTCATAGGATAAAAAATATTCTTCTCCTCCACAAGCATTATATTTTTCATTAAATAATTTATAATCATCAAGTTTTAAGTTATTTTGATTATGTCCAATTTCCCTACAACGTATACATTTACAATCAATTTGTTTATGTTTTAATTCATTGTAAACTAATTCTCCTAAGTTTGATTTTTGAACACCTGCTTCAATTAAAGTTGAAGGAATATCCCTTTGAATACGCATAGTTCTAACCCATTTTGGAAGAATTTTTTTAATTTCAACAATTAAATCAATTGCTTCTTCATCATTGTATGGGGTATATTCTCCTTTTTTCCATAGATTATACAATTCGCTTTTTTCTGTAACAAGACAAGGATAAATTTTTAACATATCTGGTTTGAAATCATCATTATTAAATAGCTTTTTAAACATTTCAATATCTTTATTGGGGTTTGATAGTAAACCAGGCATCATATGCATAGCTACTTTAAAGCCAGAATCTCTTAAATTTTGATTAGCATTTATTACATCTGATATGTCATGACCTCTTTTAACTTTTTCATAGATTTTATCATCTAATGTTTGAACACCTAATTCTACTCTTGTACCACCCATTTTAAGCATATGATTTATATGTTCTTTTTTACAATAATCTGGGCGTGTTTCAAACGTCATTCCAATACATCTAACTTTAGAAACTTCATTAGCTTTTTGAACATCTTCAATTAAAACATAATCATTAGGTGGATAGGTTTTTAAGATATTTTTTTCAAGTCTGCTAATTCGTTTTTTGTTTATTTCAAAAAATTCTTCATTTGGATTATTCTCTAAAATTAATCCAATATCAACCATTGCTTTTAAGCATTGACTTACAAACCATTCTTGGTAAGATATGTCTCTTGAGGGGAAAGTGCCTCCCATTATTATTAGTTCTACTTTGTCAATAGGATGACCTATTTTCTTTAATTGTGTTAATCGATTAAAACACTGCACATAAGGATGAAATTCAAACATTCTACCTCTTAATGCAGCAGGTTCTTCTCCCGTATAGCTAGGCGGGGCTAATTGACTTTCAGGACAATATAAACATCTTCCATGAGGACAATCATGTGGATGACACATTACAGCTACAATTGCAACTCCTGAAATTGTTCTAGTAGGCTTTTTTTTTAAAATATTTGAAACAATTTCTTTTTCTTCTAATGTTGCATATTTTAATATACTAGAATTACTCATAAATTTTTTCAAGTTTCTATCTCGACATAATTGACGTTTTTCTTTTTCTAATTCATGTCGATTCTTAACATTTCCATTTATTATCTTGTTTATTATTATTCGACATGCTCTTTTCATTAAACAACCCCTCTAATTAAATAATTTTCTTTAATTAGTTAATTTTATATATCTATAATTATATATATTTATTTATATGGGACTGTCAATTTGTTAGTTGATATAAATTTTAAAATTCCAATAATGTCTCAAATTAAGAATTAAAGTTATTAAATGAAATTAAATTTTAAAAACAACTAACATTTTGACATGCCTATTTATATTTTAATTTAGAAATAGTATATTAAGGTGATAAAATGAGAATTAAATCAATATTAGGTATTTTAGTTTTAGATAATCAAGCAAAGGAAATTGGGAAAGTTGTTGATGTAGAATTTGATGAAAATACTGGAAAATTTACTAAAATAATTGTTTCTTTGAAAAAAAATTTAATTTCTAACGATGAAATTGAAGTCGATTTTGATGATGTTAACACTTTTGGTGATTATATTTTATTAAAAATTTCTGTTGCTGAAAAAGTTGAGAATGCTGAGATTGAAGAATAATATTATTAAAATCTTTTTTGGTGTTTTTATTGCAAATTTTTGATGCAAGAGATAAATTAATTGAAATAGGAGGATATGTAAGGTATGTTGGAACAGGTACTGTTGGTAAAGTGGAAGATTTAAAAATTGAAAACAATAATCAATGGGTTAAATTTGAAGATCCACAATTATGGTATTCTCATGAATTACTTGAAGTTTTAGATTCTAAACATATAAAAACAGAAACTAAAAAAGATAGAGGTAATGGAGAAATTGATGTTGATGCTCTTAAGGATATTCAAGAAGAATTAGAAAATGCCGAATTAGATTCTAATGTTGCTGAAGGAGGAGGTTAATTCCTCCTTATTTATTTTTGAGGTGTTATAATGGAAAATCAAAAGATTTTTGGAATCATAGCTATTATATTAGGTATTCTTGTTATTGTATTTCCTATGGCTAGTGATTTAGTTTTATCTGTTTTTGCAGGTATTATGTTTGCTTTTTTAGGAATTTATTATCTTTTAGCTGGAGCTTATTCATGGAACTTTAGTAAAGGAGTTTCAATTTCTTATATTATTCTAGGAATTTTAGGAATAATATTGGGATGTATGTTATCATTTAATATACTTTTATTTAGTATGTTAATTGGAATTTACATGTATATTACAGGTTTCATGTTATTAATTTCAGGTATTATTGGTTTAGCTTATAGAACTGATTCTATTACTAAAATGGGTGCTGGATCAATGTTAATTTTAGGTATACTTACAATAATAATTGGATTCTTTGCATTTAGGGATCCATTTTATGCAGCTTTACTTATTGGATTAAGTTTAATAATTGATGGTATATCTTTGTTTTTTGGTGGAGAATAGATTTAATTATTCTCTGCAAAATTTTTTATTTTTTTTGCAAGTTTAGGACCTACACCTTCAACTTTCTGCAATTCTTTTTCTGAGTAGGGTCTTAAATCTTCGCCAAATGTTTTAATTAAATTCCTTGCTCTTTTACGGCCTAATCTTTTTACTCCTAAAACTAAAGGAATAATATCTTCTTTGACTCCATAATAAAGTCTTGTAGATAAGTAATCTAAGTCTTTTAAATAGCTATAATTTCCAAGAACTTCACATGTATTTTTTGTAAATTTAACAAGTAATGATGCTTCATATGCACATCTACGTGTAGAAGCAGAATAAACATGATATTTATTTTCAATTTGAAATTCATTTCTTTCATTAATCCATTCTATAAGTGAAACTGTTGTAGCTTCATTATTACCAATATTCACTGAGAAAAGCCCATTTTCAGCAAGCTTTTCAGCTACTGGATCTTTACTTTTTCTACCTTTAAATGAAATTTGAGGTAAATCTGGTGTTTGTGCTAATTGATAGATTAATTCATTAATGTTAAATTCTTCTGTTTCTTTTATGTAATTTTTAATTTTAACTGCTGTTTCAACACCATAATTAGATTTAGCTATTAAATTTCCAAATTCTGTAGTTTTTAAACCTTCAGGACTTGCTCGAATAATTCCATTTTGGAGTAAAAATTCTAATGCTGATTCAATTTCAAATTTTAAACTTTCTGATGCAAAAAAACTCATTGAAGGGTTACTATTCATTTGAAAACCATAAAAAGTCTTTTCAAAGAATTCTATTAATTCTTCCATGTTTTTTGAAAGACTAGAAGCAATCTGTGCAATGATTTGTTTGTATACTGCATCTTTATTATCAATTAATTTAGAATTAGTAGCTTCAATGGAACCATGAATATATTGTTCTTCTAAATCTAAAGCTTCAAGATTTGTTTTAGCTACCAAATAAGAATAACCAACATCATCATACTGTGGTCTCCCAGCCCTACCTGACATTTGTTCATAATCAAAAACAGGAATTTGTTGTGAACCTTGTGATGTCCAACGAGTATAATCACGAATAACAACATATTTTGAAGGTAAATTAACACCATACATTAAACTTGGTGTTGCTGCAATCATTAAAATATTACCTTCTCTAAATTCTTCTTCTATAATTTCTTTTTGTTCATTGAATAATCCTGCATGATGAAATACAGCACCATGTTCAGCAGATTCAGCTAGTTTTAAACAGGTTGATGTTGGTCTTGAACCTTTTTTCTCAGGAACTTCTAAAATTTTATCTGCAACTTTTTTAAACCTAGTTTTTTGTTCTTTTGTGATTTTTTTAGCTATTTTTTTTGATACATAAGAAGCTAAACTTTCTGTAAAACGTCTAGTTGATACAAAACTTAATGATTGGGCATTCTCTTCAATAGCCTTTTCTAAAACCTTAACAATAACATCATTTTTATTTTTAGTATTAAACATTTCACTGTCTAATACTTCTTTAAGTAATGGTACTGGACGATAATCATGTTCTACAACTTTAGCATTTAACCAATCTTTTATTTCATCCATATTTTCTAATGTTGCAGATAAAGATACAATTTTTAAATTAGGATTTATCTTTTTTGCTCTAGTAATAGCACACTCTAATGTTGGTCCTCTTGAAAATTCTCCAAGCATATGAAATTCATCAATTATTAATGTATCAATTTCCCTTAAAATATTCCATGAAAAACGTGTTAATATATCAAATGATTCAAAAACCATTATAGATAAATCAGATGATGAAGGATGTTTGCCTATTGAAATTCCATATTCTTTAAATTTTTTAAATTCTTTTACCTTTTCATTTTGTATTGACAGTAAAGGTGCAGCATAAATAGCTTTACCTCCTTTTAAAATAGAATTTAAAGCAGCTATAACTCCAAGAATAGTTTTTCCACTTGCTGTAGGGATGGCTATTATATAGTTAGAATTATCGTTTAAATAACCTGATTCAAGAACTTTTTTCTGAGCAGGGTTAAAATCCTCAATATAAGGGTATACTTCATTAATAATTTTTTTAATGTCTCTGGGAAGGTTTTCCATAATAATCAATTTTATAATTTAATTAAACTAATTTTTGTAAGACTATTTGATGATTAATATTTAACCGTCTAATTTTTCTTTTTTAATAACTTTAATATCTGAAATTCTTGTATGTGGGTATTGTCCATTTTCATCTTTTTCAATAGATTTAACCATATCCCAAATTGTAAGTAAAGAGATATTAACACCAGTAATAGCTTCCATTTCTACTCCAGTTTTACCATCAACTTTAACTATACATTCAACTATTATTTCATTTTTTTTAACTTCAAAATCAATTTCTACATTTGTAATATTAAGGTTATGACAAAGAGGAATTAATTCAGAAGTTTTTTTAACACCTTGGATACCAGCTATTTGTGCCACTGTTAATACATTACCTTTTTCGATTTGATTATCATTTATTTTTTCAATTGTATCTTCACTAAGTTGAATTCTTCCTTTTGCAATAGCTATCCTTTTTTGGATTTTTTTAGATCCAATTTCAACCATATGGACTCCTTTATCTGTTAAATGTGTGAATCTTTTATTTTCCATGTAATCATCTATATATTATATTAATCAAGGTGTCCGATAATTTAGTTTTTTCTGAGGACACATAATGCTTATTTTATATTGTTTGATGGTGTGCAAATGATATTTCATAAAAGTACACTTTTATTATTGATAATTTTTAATTTAAAGTCTTTTAAACCAGAATATTTATATATAATGGAAATTATACATTTGATTGGAGATTAAAATGAAAATTCCATTACATCCTGATGAAAAAAACCCTATATGGATATTGTTTGGCATTGTAATTAAGCTTATCGATTCTCAATCATTTCAGCAATAATTAGGTAGAAATGGTTTAAAAAAGATTAATATTCATCAAACTATGTTAAAATTAATATCATTATCAATATTTTTTAAATTAGACTTATCTTATGTTTATAATCAAACATTATCCGATAATAATTTCTTAAAATTTCTATAATATTAATAATCTTCCAAGTTTAAAAGATATTAGAGAAATTTATTCTAGATATAGTAAGGATAAATACCTTGAATTAACTTTAAAAACCTTAAATAAATTATAATTTAAACAAATACGCAATATTAAAACAATAATTTTAGATTCCACATTAATCACACTAGATTTAAAATTTAATGGAAAGTATTTAAGCAAAAAAATGTTCCTTGAAAAGGACTATGGTAGAGGATATTCTACTGGAATTAAGCATTTTACAGGATTTCAAATGACAATGGCAATAGAACATGAAACATGCTAACCATTAGCAATATTAATACACAAAGGATCACCACATGACAGTAAAATATTCGATGAAATACTATATGAACTAAAAAGAGGACAATTAATATTTGTGACTGAGGATTTCAAAGCCTATAAAACTATCTAATAGGTAAACAAATACCAAATAATCTCATTATTATTTCCCAAGAAAAAACCATCACTATAGTTAGTAACCAAACATTTTTTAATAATGAAGTTTAATATATTTATTTATGGTAGGAAAAAGTAAATTTAAAGTTAAACCTCATTTAAATAAAAAAGAAATTAATGAGCTGATTAAAGAACATGAAATTTCTGTTAAAGTTTTAAAACGATTATATTTTATTAAACAACTATTAAAAGGAAGTAATATAAAATCTGCTTCGAAATTCATAGGAATTACAGAACAAACAGGGCATAATTGGTTGAAATTATATAATGACGAAGGTTTTGAAGGATTAATGCCTAAATATGCTGGTGGAAGACCAGGATTTTTATCTGACAAACAATTAAAAGAATTAGATGAACTTATAATGTCTGAAAACAATCTTTCTATGAAAGATGTGCATGATATCATTAAAAATCATTTTAAAGTTGATTATAGTATGAAACAAGTTGGTGTAATCACAAAAAAGCTTGGATATACTTATACTAAAGCATATCCTAAATTTTCAAAAAATACCAGAGGATGCTGAAGATCAGCTTAAAAAAAACTAAAAGAAATAAATTTAAAAAACAACGATATTATAATATTTTTTGATGGTTCAACAATACAAAATACACCTAAATAGTGACAGAACTTTTATGTAAAAAAGGTAAAAAGAATATTGCAATTAAAAATCCTCTTAAATTTAAAATTAATACTCTTGGAACACAAGCTATAAATGGAAATTTACACATAACTATTTCAAATTCGTCAAAAACACATGAAATAGGTAAATATTTCATAGAAACAAGATTAGCAAATACAGAATCTAAAGAACTAATTGATATTCTTGAAAATTCTTTAAAAAACTCAAAATTAACAAAAAATGAAATAAAATCCATCATGAAAGAAAATAATACATCTTTAGAAAAATTCATAAAAAAAATTAATAAAAATCTAGAAAATAAAGATTTATCAACTGATGAAATTGCTAAAAAATTGAAAAACAATGTCAAAAAGAAAGCTTAGAAAATAAAAGAAAAATCGACCACATAAAAAGAACTAAACTATTAAAAACAATAAATTTAATATTTACGTTCTCAATCCTCAATGAACCCAAAATACATATAATATTAGACAATTACAGTGTTCACAAATACTTTACTAATTGAAGAAATATGTGAAATAATTAATATAAATTTAATTTTTTTACCCCCTTATTCTCCAAAATTAAATCCAATAGAACAAGTATGGAGAACCGTCAAAAGAAGAATAAGTAGGTATTATTATGGATCAAAAGAAACATTAAAAGAACAATTCCATAAAATATTTTATGAAATCATAGAAAAAACTTCATTCTACGAAGAATGAAAAAAAACATTTCTAAAAAAAGTTAAGTAATTAACTATAATCATAATAAAATCACAAACAAAAAATTAAATATATGGTTTAATTAATTTTTTCTCGTATTCTCTCAGGTAATAAAAGAATCGCACCAATTAAAAAGCATATAGCTCCTAAAAATGTGCCCATATTAACTAAAAAAGTATTAAGAACTAAGCCTGTGCTTGGAATAACAGTAGCCCCAATTGCAGATATTCCAAAAAATATAGAACCTAACATATTAACTCCTGAGATATTCCACGAAAAGCTGTTACTATTCCATGAAATAAGTCCATGAGAAACTTCTATCCAAGCTAAAAAACATGCAATTAAAAAACAAATAGATCCATACATATCAGGAACCCATACTAAGTCTATTAATTGATGTATGGATAAATTTTTAAAAATAGCATAAAACGTAGTTAAATTAAAAGATACTGTTCCAATTAATTGAATTACAACAGACCACCAGCTAATTCTTTTGGGCATGAAGCTAAAAAGTTTAAATTTGCTTTTTTTCTTTGACAAATTTTCATAACTATTGACTTCTTCAAAATATTGTAAAAAAGCTGCACTAGTGAAAAAAACTGAGCCTATAAAAAAAGTTATAGCATCAGGTACATGACCCACAATTTTTAAATATGGGGGGAGAGCTCCGAGTGCAAAAAGTATTGATCCTATGGAAAAAAGTACACCAATCCACCATCCAATAGCTCCTGGAGCCCACCAAGTAGATCCAACACTAGTATCAAATTTAAAATCATGTTTTCGGTTATTTCTAGAGTCCCATTGAACTATTTCTCCTTCAGAATTTTTTAATATAGCTTTTGTAACAAATGGTCCTGGACCTTCAGCTTTTAAACAAGTCCAAGATTTTGGAAGATAAAAAGGAAGATTATCACATTTTTTAGTCTTATGTTTATTCCTTATTTTCATTAATAGTCACCTTCAGATATAAATATTTCAAAACTATGATAATATTAATATTCTGTTATTTTTCATTTCACTAAAATATATATAGATTATTGGAATATTAAATTTTTATACCTTTTTTATTAAAAACTTTTTAATTTGAATTTAATAATATACTATATTATACTATATTTTATTTTTTAAAAAATTCATGATGTAATCAAATTCAAAATCTTATAATATTTATAATATAAAGTTTTTCAACCTATTAAATTATATTAAATAGTTAATTCTCTTATAAATAAATTTTCAAATATTAATCATATTTTATTTAAATTGTATAATAATGTTTTTGTATTTAAACATAATTAAGGTTAACAATTAGCAAAAATAAATTTTCAACTTATAATTCTATTTTTAATATATAGTTGATTACCTAATATTTTTTAATTAATTTAATATCTATATATAAATAAAACATGCATTTATATGAAAAAGTTTGGTAACACACTATAGTTAATATAATCATGATTTAATTAATGATTTTTCAATCATGTTTAATTTTAAAGCTCAATAATTTAATTTTGTCATCAGCGAAATAAACTTATTTTTAATTTTTATCTTAGACTCGAAAGAATACTATGACTGAATCTTAATGAAATATTTCAGTCATAGATGAATTTCAGTATCATGGTTTGAATCAAAAGTTTTAAATAGTTTAAAATAAATATAAGTATCTATGGGTCATGACTTAGATAAGAATCAACATTCAGTATATAAGTTGACATATCATCCTGGTGCTTGTAAATTAAATACAGAAGACAAGTATATAACTTCTGAAATATTCAATAGACTCATTGATAATATTTTTTTTGAATCAGACCACACATGATTTGTTATTTAAAACTATAACCTCAAATACAAACTATTAAAATTCATAAATGCTTACAAATCAGCTAGTAGTCGTTTAATAAAAAAAAGTAATATCCTGAGATTAGGAAAAAACTTTGGAAAGAATCCTTTTGGAAAATAGGATACTTCATATCTTATTACTGGTGGAGCAAGCTTAGAAATTGTGATAAGATATATACAAAAAAACAAAAAAAAGACTATGAAAACAGTAGTGAAATCTTATAAAATTAGGATATATCCAAATAAATCCTTGCAAGATAAATTATACGAGAATTTTGGATACAACAGATTTGTATTCAACCA
>JAHKLT010000050.1 GCA_020854915.1 Methanobacteriaceae archaeon
GATACACACTATAATGCTACTGTTTTAGATGGTCAAGGTAATCCTTTAGCTAATTCCACTGTTAGTTTTAATATTAATGGAGTATTTTATACTAAAATTACTGATTCTAATGGTGTTGCTACTTTAAGTATTAATCTTAATTCTGGTGATTATATTATTACTGCAACAGGAGCTGATGGTTTAAAAGTAAGTAATTCTATTAAAGTTTTACCTATATAATGGATGATGTAAAGTAATTATGTTGTGATAAAAGTAGGATAATATAATTAAATTCTACTTATTTTTTTTTATTTTTATTAGTAGTAGATGAGTCATTTAATATTTTAAGTGGTTTCTGTAACTGTATATTTATCAAATTCTAAAAATAATATTTTTGCTTAATTTTATTATTATGATTTTATCTTTATTTATGTGGGTATTGAGTGATTTATATTCATAATTAATATGTTGTTTCAAAATTTTTAAATGAACAAATTCCATGGATGGTTACATACCCAATCAAAAACAAGCTCGTAAAAAACACGGGTAAAAAACAGGAAAATCCTTATCATGAAAACTATTTGTGAATATAATGAAGAAAAAAACCAATATAAGTGTCCCAAAGGAGAAATATTACCTTATCAAAGAACTTACAAGTATGAAAATAAATCAAGACGGTTATATTATACAGAAAAATGTAAATCATACCTGGTTAAAGATGAATGTACAAAATCTAATATTAAAATAATTTCTGAATACAATGATGAATTAGAAGAAAATATGATTAAAAAAATGAATAGTGCTAAAGGAAAAAAAGAATATAGTAAAAGAATGCACCTCTATGTGGAACCTGTTTTTGGAGTATTAAAAAAGCAAGATGATTTAAATAAATTAGAACAAAGAGGAAAAGAAAAGATACAAAATGAATCGCATTTAATGGCAGTCTCTTATAATATAAAACAAGTATATTCTCAAACTCAAAAACGTCAAAGTGAAAAAGTATTAAAAAAACTAGGGAAACTACCCCTTTTTCAAAAAGATTTTCAGAAAAATTTCCAGTTTTCAAACTGGAAAACATACTTTTCAATTTGCCTCTATAAAATTTTCATGATTTATAGCCATTTTTCACTGACCCTCTCTTTTCAAAAATTATGACAAAATTCCAAATCTCAAAAACATCCTTCTACTGCAACTTTCAAAAAATAATACACCCATTTGCCCAAGACTCTTAATAATAAAAAAAATCATATATCAAATAAAACATAATTAAATATAATAAAAATATTTTTGGTGCAATTTTGCAAAATGAATCAAAAGAACAAATAGCTATTGAAAAAGAAATTAAAGCTCAAGCAAAAAAGTTTTTAAAAGATTTGAATTCTAATTTACCTGAAAGTATGGAATTAGAATATGAAGGATTTTATAGAAGGGGATTTTTTGTAAGTAAAAAAAGATATGCTGTTATAGAAGATGGTACTATAATAGCTAAGGGTTTAGAGCTTGTTAGAAGAGATTGGGCTCCTATTGCAAAAGAAACACAAGAAAAAATTTTAATGGCAATTTTAAAAGAAGGTGATGTTGAAAAGGCTATTGAAGTTGTTAAAAAAGTTCTAAAAAGACTTAAATCTGGTGATGTTGATATGAAAGAGCTTATCATACACACACAGATTACTAAAAGATTACAGGATTACAAGCAAATAGGTCCACATGTTGTTGCTGCAAAAAGATTAGAAGATCATGGAATAAAAATAAGTAGAGGAACTATTATCCAATATGTTGTTGTTAAAGGAAAAGGTTCAATTAGTGATAAAGCTATTCCTTATGATTATAGTGAAGGTTATGAATATGATAAAGAATATTACATAAATAATCAATTAATTCCTGCAGTTTCAAGAATAATGGATTCATTAGGATATTCTAAAGAAGACTTAGAAGATATATCAACTGGTGAAAAACAACAAAGTTTAGATGCTTTTTTCTAAAATTTAAATACTCGGAAAAATAAAATCAATTATAGGTGCAAAAATGGACAAAGTAGTATTTTTTGATATTGATGATACATTGCTTGATACCTCTAATTTTGCTTTAATGGCTAGAAAAGCAGCTATTAATTTAATGGTTGAAAATGGACTTCCATTACAAAAAGAAGATGCCTATATTTTATTAAAAGAAATAATAGCTGAAAAAGGATCTAATTATGAAAAACATTTTAATATTTTAACTAAAAGAGTTTTAGGGAAAGAAGATCCATTATTAATAGCTATGGGAATGATTACATATCATAATGTAAAATTTTCACTTCTAAGACCATTTCCACAAACTAATGATATTTTAATCTATCTTAAAAGTAAAGGATATCGTTTAGGTGTGATTTCTAATGGAATTACTATTAAACAATGGGAAAAATTAGTTAGATTAAATTTATATCCTTTTTTTGATGAAGTAACAACATCTGGAGAAGTAGGATATGAAAAACCAAGCCCTTATATCTTTGAAGAAGCATTAAAAAGAATGAAAGGTAACCCTGAAAAATGTATAATGATTGGTAATAAATTTGAAGAAGATGTGATGGGTGCAGTTAATGCTGGAATGAATGCAATACTTGTGAATTCTAAAATAACAAAAGAAGAAAAAGAAAAAATTAAAAATGAAAATTTAGATATTAAGATTATTAATAATATCAAAGAAGTAAGTAATATTTTATAATCTTAATCCATATCTATTTTTATATTTAATAAAATAACATCTTTAATACTTGTAACTTCACTGAATTTTACTTCATGATCATCTTTATTAAATAGTCCTTTGTCTAATTTAATAATAAAATGATTTACGACTCCAGTACTATCACAAAAAATATCTTCTAAAGTACCTACATTTTGACCTATGTCATCAACAACATCCATACCTAATATTTCGTTAATATCCATATTAAACAACTCTTAAAAAAAATTAATCACCTGTAAATATTTCAATATCTAATAAAACATTATCAGAAATATTTTTAATTTCTTTGAAACCTATTATTTCTTTTTCATGAGAAAAAAAACCCTTATGAAAAGACACAGTTATAGTATTGATTTTCCCTTCTTCAATATCAAAATCTACCTTTTTAACTTTACCAACATTTTTTCCTTCTTTATCAATAACTTCCATTCCTGGAACATCTTTTAAACTAATCATTATAACATCCTATCTTAAATTAATAAACAAAGTATCGGATTTTTAAATATAATGGAATTAATCCATTTATTTACTCACAAAAATGAAAATCCCATTAATATATTGATGAAAAACCTTATATCTGATATTGTTTGGCATTGTAATTAAACTTATCGATTCAGGAGTTTTAAATGAAAATAAGCACAAAATAGTTTAAAAAAGGTTAATATTTACTGAATAATCTTAAAATATAATATTATCAAATTTTTTAAATATTTTTATATTATAGTGTGTTACTAAACTTTTTCATATATTATATATAGATATTAAATTAATTAAAAAATATTAGGTAAATAACTATAAAATTAATTTTTTTTATTTCTAAAACCAAATTTAGTATAATAAAATGAAGTAGCTATTCCAAGTAAAGTTGGGAAAATATAAGAAGATAATCTCTCAAGAGTACTTGCAGCAAATACATTATATGCACTTATACCAATAGATGCAAATAATACAATCATTATAATTTCAGTGATACCTAATGATCCAGGTAAAATTGGAATAAAAGATATTACTATAGATATTGTAAAAATTATAATAAATGGAGGAATTGGAACATGAACTCCAATAGCTAGAAATGCTAAATATGTATTAAATAAATCAAGTACCCATGCAACTAATGCTAAACTTGCACCAGTAGCAAAAAATTTCTTATCTTCAACAATAATTCTAAAACTTTCACTAAAATTATTTGCATAATCAATTAGTTGATCCTTAATATTATCATAAACAAATTTCTCTTTAAAAATCCTTTTAACAATAGGAGAAATAATATTCAATATTTTAACAATCATAACCTCAGATTTTTCTTTATTAATCCCAATATAAATAATAAAAATAAAAGCTATAATCATTAGAATTATTAAAAATATAAAAAATAATTTTAAATAAAAGTCTATTTCCCAGAAAAATAATGAGAATATAGAAATTAAAGAGAGAATTATAAATGGAAGCATTTCAAAAACTCTACTTACAAATGTAGAAGCTAAGCTAACCTCAATATCTGTACCATCATAGTTTGTTAGAAGATATGCTCTTAATGGTTCACCACCAACAGAACCAGGAGTAATATTTTTTCCAAATTGACTAGTAAGTAAAATTCCTAAAATATTTTGAAAATCTGGAAAGCTACCCATCCTATTTAAAATATATTTCCATCTTAAAGACCAAAGAAGAATAATTACGATTTCTATTATAAAGGTTAATCCTAATATCCACAGATTAGTCCTAGCTAAAGCATTAAAAATATCATCAATACCTGATAAAAAAATAATTATAAATGTTAATGCTGCAATAGCTATAAAAGATACAATAATAGCTTTTTTATTATCTTTTATAAAAGAAGAAATATTTTCCTGACTAGAATTACTTGGATTTTTCAAAGACCCACCTATAATATTTAATTAAATATATTTTAAATTTTAAACTTATAAAACTTTAGATTAGTAAATTTAAAAAGAGTATATATAATAAAACAATAAAAAGAGAAAATATTAGTTTTTACCATACTCTTTTAATTGGTCTATTTTTTGGGGGTTTTCAGGCTATAATACCATTACTTAAATCAAGTATTAAATAAAACATTGCAATGCACAGTAACTATTATTTTCAGACTATAATACCGTTACTTGGATGTCAAAGACCCACCTATAATATTTAATTAAATATATTTTAAATTTTAAACTTATAAAACTTTAGATTAGTAAATTTAAAAAGAGTATATATAATAAAACAATAAAAGTAACAAATATGGATTTTTACTCTCTTATTTTAATAGCTATTGCATTAGCTATGGATGCATTTAGTGTTTCTCTAACAGAAGGCTTTCGTTTAAGAGAAAATATTACTGTTTATCATACTCTTTTAATTGGTCTATTTTTTGGAGGTTTTCAGGCTATAATGCCATTACTTGGATGGTTAGCTGGAGAACAGATTCGATCAATTGTTGAATTTATTGCACCAATAATAGCTTTTATTTTACTAGTAGCTATTGGATTTAAAATGATTTATGATAGTTTAAAAGATATAGAAAGTGAAGAAGATAAGAATAAGAGATTTTCACATAAACAATTATTAATTTTAGCTATAGCTACAAGTATTGATGCTTTTGCAATAGGCATTACATTTTCCTTTTTAAATACATCTATTTTTATCCCTATGATATTAATAGGATTAGTAGCTTTTGTTTTCTCTGAAATTGGAGTTTTTCTTGGGAAAAAACTTGGACATAAATTTGGAGATAAATTTGAAATTTTTGGAGGAGTAATTTTAATTTTACTTGGATTTAAAATACTTCTTGGAATCTAATTTAAAAAATTTTCATAAAAACTTTAAAAATTTAAAAATACTCTTTGAATAGAATTTTTTCATGAAAATATTAGAAGAATATTTATTTTTTATTAATAAGTTCTAATAAATTAGATTTTTATTTTTAAGAAGTTATATATATTTTAAAATACTAATATTATATGAAAGTAGTAGAAGTACTATTTTTAATTAAGTATAGTTAAAATTTTAATAAAAACTATATTGATTATTAGAGTGATACTATGAATGTTTCAAATGAGACTTTAGAAAAGAGAAGAAAATCAGCTATAGGAGAAAAAACTGCAGAATTATTAGTTAGACAAATTAGTCATGAATTATACAATCATGCATTATATAGAACATTTGCAAATTATTTTGCAGTAAGAGGTTTAGATAAATTAGAAACCTATTATATTGGAAGAGCGGATGAAGAAATTGAACATCATGAATGGATCGTTGATAGATTAAACTATGCTGATTATGAATATGCATATCCTGCTGTTGCTGCAGTAGAAGTTGAGATCAAAGATAAATTAGATACTTTTGTCCAAACAGTAGATAAAGAAATAGAAACAACTGAATTAATATATGAAATTGTTAATGCTGCAAAAGAAGAGAATGATTGGGAAACTTTCAATTGGTTACAAGAAACATTAGTTGATGAACAAACTGAAGAAGAACATATCAGTAGAAAATATTTAAAAGTTGCATCTCAAGAAGATGTTGATTGGATAACAATTGCTGAGACTGTTTTAACTGACTATGAAGAAGGTCAAGC
Source organism: Methanobacteriaceae archaeon (assembly GCA_020854915.1). Lineage (GTDB taxonomy): Archaea > Methanobacteriota > Methanobacteria > Methanobacteriales > Methanobacteriaceae > JAHKLT01. The sequence continues at coordinate 6,287 of JAHKLT010000050.1, forward strand.
AGCAGATGAATAGATTATTTTAAATAATCTACTTTTTTTATTTTTTTTAAATAGCTATTTATAATTCTTAAATACAAAATAAACTTTTTATATTAATTTTAAAACTTATTAGATCTAGTAATCTTATTTTTAAAGAGAATTTGCCATAATTTTGTGGTTTGATATTTTTTCTTTAATTCTTTTTTATTTGTGGTTAAATGATTATCTCTTTTAATAATAATTATTCTTGGTTTATTCTTTTTATGTCTGTGAATATATCAAAATCAGAGTCAAAACTAGCTATGGTTTTTATATTGTTATTTTGCATAACTATATAACTTAAATTATCAAAAAATCCGATGTTATTTTTGTTTAATGTATAATCTAATGCTTCTTCATAATATAATACATCTTCGAAAACGGTTATGTCTTTAGAATCAGTTATATTATTATAAACTTTTTTAATCACTGTTTCATTTTGATTTAATTTTCGTAATACTGTTAATGTTTCATATACTACCATTTCACTTATTGCCTTTGGTTTATTTTCTATTTTTAGTTCTATTTCTTTAGCTTTTTCATGGAATTTTGCTTTAGCAATATTTAAGTTTATTAAATAGCTTGTTTCTAAGAATATCATTAGTATAACTCTTTTTTATAGTGTATGTTGTCTATTAGTTCATTTACATCTATATCTTCTGCATTATCTACTTCAGCAATACCTATAATATTTTTTAAACTTCCTTTTTTGTTGGAATCTGTGAAAGGCATTTGTATTTCTCTAGCTTTTTTCTTTCCTTCCTTGTTTTCAGTAGTTTTTAATCCTTTGTTAATTAAGTCATTTATTATATTCTTTTGACTTGTTCCTTTTTCAACTGCTAAAGATTTTATTTTTATTAATGTTTCTTTAGGCATTTTTATAGTAGTTGTTACTTCATTAGTCATTTTTACACTCCATTAATTATTTATAAAAATAATACAATTATATATATGTACTTTTATACATATATACTTTCATACTATAGTTGAAAACCTAATTTTTAGCAATGAATTTATTAATCCATTTTTGTGTTAATGAGGAATTATCTACATTTTTTTTTCGAATTCTTTTGTAAAATCTCTTGTTAAGCTTTCAATATTTATAATGGGGTTACGATATATGCAATTTTTAATATTTCTCCATAATTGTTCTATAGGATTTAGATGAGGAGAATATTTTGGTAGAAGAATTAATATTATGTTTAACATTTTACATATTATGAGAGATAAATAAGTTTTATGTACTGAAAATTGTCTAAAATTATTACAATACGTTTATCTGATTTTAAATGAGTAATAAATAGTATTATCAAATTTTTCTTGATCTTCACAAAGTTTTTTTAATTTTGTTGAGCTTTTAAGTATTTTTTCATCTAAGTCTGAGTGTCGGACAAAAATACTTTTTTCAAGAAAGATGCTTCTTCAAATCTCAAACAAATAATTAATCTATCGTTTTAAGAAAATGATTTTGAATTTTGGCCGACCTCAGTCTATATTAAAATAATTTAATAGATTTAATGTTAGTGTTTGTGCTTTTATTTTAGTTATTTTTCGTTTGTCTTCAGTGTTTTCTTTGTTTATTGTCTTTTTTACCTTTTTTATTATTTGTTTTTTTTGTATTTTCAGTATTTGATAAATTTTTGGATATTGCTTCTTTAAATTCTTTAGTAGTGCTGATATTTAAATTATTTTTAATAAATTCATCTTTTAAATTGTTTGCATTAAAAATTTTGAGTAAATCATCTTTGATTTTGTTATTTTCAATATCATTGATCTTAATTTTCAATAATACTCTTCCAAAGTGAAATGTGTTTATTGTTTTATCTGTATATTGGATAGAATTTCCGTTTACTGATTGAAATCTAGCTACACTTATTTTAAATCTATCTGGATTTATTTTTATTTTTGGTTTGGATCCTTTTTTTTAATTATTTTAGAAACATTAGCTTTGTTTTGGAAAGCACTTTCATCAAAAAATCCATATATATCATTTTTTGGATCAATATACGATACATTTTCTTTTAAAATTTCTTCAGCATTATTTGGTGATTTAGAATACATCGGATAAGGTTTAATCCACCCATAATTGAGTTTATTTATTATTAAACGTACTTGTTTTAAAGAATAATCAATATTAAACTCATTTTAGAATGAATTTATGAACATCAACTGTAGATAATGATTCTTCATTACTTATAAATTCATTTAATTCTTTCATTTGTTTTTTTGTTAAAAATGAAGGTCTTCCAGCACCTTTTTTATGATTTAAACATTTAATACCTTCTTTATTCCATTTATTAAGCCAGTTCTTAAAGGAATTCCTAATATTTCACATGCTTCTTTAATAGAATAATCTTTATATAACAATCTGATAAATTGCAACCAATTCACCTTTTTAGCAACTTTTTCCAATTGACGAATTTGTTTTTGAAGCTTATCTTCACTAATATACTTTATAACTGATGAATTAGAACTATTACTCATGTTAATAAATTATATTTCATCATATAAATATTTTGCTAAAAAATAGGTTTTAAACCATAATAAGAATAATTATATTTCAACAGATAATATGATTCCTAATAAATGTGGAATCTGTATTGCTACTAAGTTACCAAATTCTAATAAAATTAAAAAATTTAATAAAAATGATGTTTTAGTTTCTAACATTAGACCATACTTTAAAAAAATTTGGCTTGCTGATTTTGATGGTGGATGTTCTAATGATGTTTTAGTTTTTAGGGCGAAAAAAAATATTATTCCAAAATTCTTATATTATGCCTTATCATCTGATGAATTTTTTAATTATGCTACTTTAACTTCAAAAGGAACAAGAATGCCTAGAGGTGATAAAAAAGCCATAATGAAATATCATATTCCAAATTTTTCATCAAAGGATCAGAAAAAAATTTCTTCAATATTAAGTTTTTTAGATGGAAAGATTGAAGTCAACAAAAAGATAAATCATAGTTTAATTTATTGTTTTCTTTGGTTTTCATGTTTAACTTATTCTTCGGTCGCTAATTAATCCTTCTGATGAGATTGATTGTTCATACACTCTTGGTTCTTGGTATTGTCCTTTTTCTGTAACTACAAGTATTTCTTTATGTATTTTAATCCCTACTCATATCAATTTCGTTCCCACTTCTATCGTAAACATGAGTTTTTCCTTCAGAGTCTTTAACTTCCTTTATAACTTGTCCTTGCTGACCACTATACCACCATTTGTCCCTATTTTCAGGAGAGGGTGTACCCCAATAAACCTCATCATCAGACACTATGGAGGGATTAGAACTTTCAACTTCTTTTTTTTCTTGTTTTTCATTGACTGGTTGTTCCTCATTTATTCTTTTTTCTTGAATTACTGTATTATTACTTGGTTCAGATATATTAGTTGTATTATTATTACTAATATTCGTACTTGCTTCATTATTATCATTATGTTGATTAATAATTGTTGCAGTTATCATTACAGTTCCAAGAACAACAAGGATTACTCCTATTATTATTAATATTTTTCCTTTATCCATTAACATCAACTCAATTTTATATTAATTCATATTTTTCAAGTAAAGTTTTTACATTTCTTCCAGTTACATTTTGTAATAATTCTTCAATACTAATGTAAATAAAAAGATTTTTCGGAATATAAATATTATACTCCTCCTCACAATAATCTTTAAGTTTTTGTAATTCTTTATTCTGCTTCTAATTCATTTATATAATATTGTTGATAACTTTAATTCTACACATATTCTTTTTGCATATTTGTTTAATGCTTTCATTAAACTTAAAATATTTATTGCAACATTTTCATTCTTTTTAGCTAATTTTTTTATTTTAGTAGCTGGTGGATTAATACTTATTTTTTTGATATGATTCTAATTTCTTTGTCAATAACACATTTAACATTATCTTTTAAAACTATTCTTTGTGTTTTGTGTCTTCCAGATTTATTAACAATTCTTGGAGTATAAACTTTTCTTGCATCGGCTATTATAGTATTACCTAATATAGCATCACCTTTCTTTGTATAAGTGGGCATAGTATTAGTTTCCTGTTTCTTCTATTTGATTTTCTTTTTCTAATTCATCAACTAAATTAAAAACTAAATCTAAATCTAATTCTAAATCTTCAGCTATTTCTGAAACATAAGCTGTGTTGTGCTGTTCCATGTATTGTTTTATTTCTTTTTTTGCTTGTGGTTTTGGTATTTCTCTAATGTTGATTACTTTGTATTCGTTTAATTTATCTCTAATAGCTTGTCTTACAAAATCAGAATTATTTAAAAAGATTCCAGCATCTATTAATTTCTTTATTTCGTCTTGTTCTATTGCTGTTAGTTTTGTAGCTATGCTTTTATTTCTTGTTTGTATCATGATTATAATTTATGTAGGTTTCATATATATAACTTTTATGAATATGATATTTTTTATATTATAAATAACAAATAAATGTAGATAGGTTTAATTAGGTTTTGTTAGTGTGGTAACTCCATTATCTTTTGGCCTATCTACAATTGATATAATAATATCTTAATCTATCTGGTTTTGTAATTTCTTTAACTCTTTTTTATTTGTGGTTAAATAATTGTTTGTTACTGCTATATTGCTGTGTCTTAGTGTATTTCTAACTTTGTTTATATCCCATTTCTTAGTATTCAATAAATAGTTAGCTAAACCATGCCTA
>JAHKLT010000052.1 GCA_020854915.1 Methanobacteriaceae archaeon
AATTTACCCATATAATTTTCAATGATTTATGGCCAGTTTCATTGACCATTATTTTCAAAGATTAGACAAAATTCTAAATCCCAAATGCAGCCTTCTACTGCAACTTTCAAAAAATAATATACATATTTGGCCAAGACTCATCACATATAAAAAAAGTGGAAGAGGAATAATATAATTAATTACAGCAGAAAGAATCATGTTAAACTCTACATTTCCAGTTAAATTAACTGGAAAAACCAATAATAATTCCCTCATAATAATTTGACAAAATATTGTAAAAATTGTTAATCCCAAAAATATAAACCCAATTTTAGAAAAAAATTTTTTCCCTTCTTTTTCATCAATATCTACATTTGTAGTCAAAATAACACCAATAAATTTTATTAATATTATTATATCTAAACTTATTTAATAATGTATTTAATTTAAAAATACTTTCCAAATGGTCTTTCTAAATTACAATATATATCTTTAATAAAATTATTATTAATTAAAAAGGGTTTGGTAAAATGGAAATTGATACACAAAAATTACAAGATATAAAAGGAGTGGGAAATAAGCTTTCTGAGAAAATATTATACAATATAGGGGGAGAAAATAAATTAAAAAAGATAATAAAAGAAGTAGATATTGAAAAAATAAATAATATTGAAGGAATAAGTCAGAAAAAAGCTATTGAAATAATGAAAGAATTATTAAATAAGCCTACAGATGAATTCATCAAAAGTGATAGAGCATATGAAATATATGAAGAAATAATTGAAAAAATCTTAGAATACTCAAATACAGAGTATTCTAAAAATAGAATATTATTATTATCTCCTTCAAAAAATCAAGCATATATTGATTCACAAATTAAATTTGTAATGAATGCAAAAGAAAAAGTTTCTAAACTACCAATTATAAAATTAAAAGGGTTAATGAAAAATTTAAAAGAATTAGAAGAAATAAAACCTGAATATAATCCAACTAAAGCTATTTTAGTAGAAAGCGAAGAAGATAATTCTTATCTAACAGATTTAGGATTAAATAAATATTACCCGATTTTAACTGCATCAGAATCTACATTGTTTCAAGAAGAATTAATGAATTATGAGCTTATTTTTTATGTATATTCACAAGGAATATTAGATTTTGGAGATTTAAGTAATATAATTATGATTCATATTGAAGAAGATAATCATGAAATCATTCCAGAAAAAATAATAAATTTTTTTACAGGAAATTATGAAATATTTGAAAAAGTGCATGAAATCCAAAAAATAAGAAATGAGAACACAATTCTTGGAGAAATACTTCCAATAATAGAAGAATTAAATAATTTAGATAAAAAAGAAGTAGATATTGATGATATTGTTAATTCATTGAAAAAAGATATGGATGATGAGTTAGAAAAAACTATTAAAAATATTGATCTTGAAGGAAATGAAATACTAGATTTATTAAACAATGATTTTCCACCAAAGATTAATGAAATATTTGACAATATTATAAGTAAAAGAAAAGCAATTATTAAAGAAAAAGTAGGATTAGATTTTGATCCATACCTTAAAAAATATCCAATAGAAATAGACAACTCAGAAATTGAAAGAGTAAAAAAAGAACAAATATCAAAAAAAGAAAACAATATATTCGATAAAAAGAAGCTTGCTGCAACACAACTTGCAAACATAAAAGAAAAAGCTATTGAAGAAGTAAATGAAACAATAAAATTTGATTATGAATTTGCATTAGGTAGCTTTGCATATGAATATAACCTAAACTCACCTATATTTAGTGATAAAATATGTTTAAAACAAGCATTACATTTAGAATTATCATTAAAAAAAGATAAAACAATACAAAAAATAGATTATAATCTTGATAAAAAGAATAATATTGCATTACTTACAGGCGCAAACAGTGGAGGAAAAACAACATTACTAGAAACATTAAGCCAAATTTCAATAATGGCACAAATGGGTCTTCCAGTAAAAGCAGAATATGCAGAAGTAAAGCTATTTAGTGAAATATATCATTTTTCTAAGAAAAGATCATTAGATGCTGGAGCATTTGAATCATTTTTAAATGTGTTTTTACCAATAGTAACAACAGATACAGAAAAATTAGTATTTTTAGATGAATTAGAAGGAATAACAGAATTAGAAGCAGCAGTAAAAATAATTTCAAGCTTTATAGAAATGATCACAGAATCAAATTCTTATGGTATAATAGTAACCCACATGGCAGAAGAACTAATGAATTATGCTGATGTTAGAGTAGATGGAATTGAAGCTACAGGATTAGATGAAAACTATAATTTAATTGTAGATAGAACACCAAAAATGAATTATCTAGCAAAAAGTACACCAGAATTGATATTAAAAAGAATATATAACAATTCTGATGGAAAACTAAAAGAAGTATATGGTAAAATTTTAGAAAAATTTTAATTAACAAAAAATAAGTAAAAATCATAATTAATTAAAAAAACAAATCAAAATAAAATAAAATAAATTAAGTAAGTAATAGTAAAGATGGCTGGCAGCAAAATGAAATTCCCATAGATACCTCCATAGTACACAAACAAAACGCGAAAAGACTTCACTTCTGGGTTCAAAAAGAGACCAGGTATAACCCTAACACTATGACCGCCAAACCAACACA
>JAHKLT010000048.1 GCA_020854915.1 Methanobacteriaceae archaeon
CATATGTACTTTTTCAGGTGGTGTTGTTTTTAATTCTTGTGACTCTGCCACTTCAGAATCAACTTCACTTTTTTCGTATACTGAGCCAAACTTTTCTTGTAGGTATTGTTCTTTTGATTGAACTTTGATTGTTCCAATATCTGTGATATTATCAGTTATAGCATAAGCTCCTGCAATTAGCATAAAAACTGCTAATAAACCAATAACTGAATATTTTTTCATATTTTCACCTCTTGATGATTTTTATTTAAGAAAGGTATAGATATTTTTTAAATATATTAACCTTACTATTATATATATGCAATTTAATATTTAAAATTTTTGAAAATAATTTTCAAAAATGCTTTACTAAATTAATACACTATATTCATAATTTCTATAATATCCTTGTTCAAGATTCCAATTTCCAAATAATTGAGTGCTTGTTGGATCTGAAACAATCCAAGTATTATTTATACATATTTGTCCCCAAGCATGACCATCATCTTCAGGATTTACTCCATCACCAATGACATATCTTACTGCTAAATTTGATGCCCTACATAATGCTACTAAAGAACTTGTTTGATCAACACAATTTCCTTTATTTATAAGTAAAGATTCCAAAGCAGGATTTTTTGCACCAAGATAATAAGTATAAATCATCCCATATACATAATTATGTATAGAAATACTCTTTTCTAAATCATCTGTACAAGAAGAAGTTAATCTTGAACTCAAAGTTTGAATATAATTATCAGCATATGCACAATAATAATTACTTACAGAACGATAAATACTTAATGAACCATCAGAGCTCTGATAATTAAGATCTGTAATAGTATTTGCTGTATGAATTAATTTATATCCAGTACTTGATTTATAATTTGTGTCTCCTCCAAAATTAACAATTGTTTTATAAGAATTTGATCCTAAATTAATTGTTAAAGATGCAATACCCTGTGCATTAGTTGTTTTATGATAAGTGACTCCGTTAACAGTTATAGCAATAGTTTTTCCAGACAATGCAGCACCAGTTGCAGAATTTGTTAATTTAACTTGAAATTGCTCCCCCATATTCATTACAGAACTCAAAGGAGTTAAAGTTGTTTGAACTAAGTTATTACTTGAAATAACATTTATTGTTTTAGAAATTTGAGAAAAAGCCTGATATCCTGGTTGAGAATTGGCCCAAATATATATTGTATAAGTGCTAGGATTTAAATTTATATTTAAATTAGCAAGACCATAATTATCTGTAGTTCTTTGATAGGTTACTCCATTAATATTTATATTGACAATTTTATTTGCAACAGGAACATTTGTACCATCTGTAAACTTTATTTTAAAACCATCACCCATATTAACAGTATTAGAAAGTGGTATTAAAATTGTTGATTTTTGCATTACATAAACAGGTGCATTACCTGAAAAACCTGCATATTGATTATCCCCATTATACCAAAATGACATAGTATATGGATTACTTTGTGCATTAAGATTAATGGCTATTGAGGTCAAACCATAAGAATCTGAATAACGGACATAACTTACTCCATTAATAGTGAAATATACTGCTTGATTATATAAATCTAAGCGATTTCCGCCATTATCAGTAAAATATAAAACAAATTGTTCAGTCTGATATATGTAATTTGAATGAATACCCGCCTTTATAGGTGTTAAACCTTTGGCTGATTTTTGTGATTTTAATAAAGAATCTTGAGATTCACAATTAACTTCTAAATCACTTAAATAAGATTTATCAGTAATTTCTTTAGTATAATTCTCTTCAGAATACGTACTTCCTTCTTCAAATTTCATTTCATCATATATAACTTCTTTTTCTTCAAAAACATAGTTTTCTATATCATTACTCTTTACAGTCTCATTTGAAGCAAATGAAATTGATGTAAAGACTAGAAATATAGACACAAACATTAATATTTTTAGCAAATTTGCTTCCATAATATCACATTTTTTAATTTTTTTTTCATTAATATTATATAATTAATGAACATACTAAATATTCAAGTTGTTTTTAAAATAACTTAAATAATCTTTATATTCATTATTATTAAACAAATTATATATAAACTTTTCTAATTAATGATTTTGTAAAATAGTGTGGAGTTTTTTTTCTTCGCATAAATTTTTATTTTTGTTGGATTTTGGGTCTTTTTTTTATTAAGCCCTACCCTTTTTCGATTTTTACACTTGAAATGGTTAGTCGTGTATTTTAAGGATTTAAAAATAGTTAGTTTTATATATTATTGAGGGTAAACTATTATTTATGACTATACAAACAAAAGCTACCCTCAATAGTAATATTAATTTTGTACAACTTAAACTTTTTGATTTTGCTGATGAAAATATTAATTTTGATGAAAAGTTAGATGAAAACGTTTTTAATTCATCTAAAAGTAATAATGCTAAGAAAAATGTGGGTTTATTTAAAGATAAGTAGATAAATCCAACTTTTGATAATGGTGAAAAAGTAGAACTTTTCCTGCAACGTTATTATTGTAAAAAATGTGATAAAAAGTTTTCAACAAGTTTGTTTAATATAAAAAATAAATATAATCGTTTTTCTAAACAAATCAAAGACAAAATACGTAAATCCAAAGTTTCTAGAGGTGGATCACTAAGAGACATAGTTGATGACATGAAAACATTCTTAAATTTAGATATTTCACATCAAACAATTAAAAACTGGCTAAAAATAGATGAAAAACATATAATACAAAAAAGAGATAGAATACGCTTAAATTTACTGAATTATCTGGTTTTTATGTTGTTGATGAACAGTTTGTAAATATTGATGGAAAACGAAAATACAGAGTCACAATCCATGATATATTCTATAAAACACCTATATCCGAACAAATAATGACAAAAAGAAGTAAAAGAAAAATAAAAAAATTTATCAGCGATATAACGAAAAATCAACCAAAAATTAGTCTAACAACAGACGGATTACCCAGTTATAAAAAAAATAGCAGATGAATTAGGATTCATACATCAAAAATGCATATTCCATCAATTCAAAGACATGAACGAGAAAATATTAAAAGAAATAAAGAAAAATAAGTACACAACAATTGAAAAAATAGAAACATACAGAATTTTAACAGAATTAAAAAACGTATTCAGAACATACAATGAAGAAGAAAGTTTAAAAAGATTTGAAACACTATTAAACAAATCAAAACAATTTATTAAAGTATTAAGAACATACATACACAAAAAAATAATTCCAGAGTTCCAAAGACTCACAAACTACACAAAAAACAATTTCATATCTAGAACATCAAATCAAGCAGAACAATGGTACAACAACAGCACAAAACACCAAAACAAGAAAAAATACAAAACAACACAAGGACTACTAGAATACCTAGCACTCAAAATGACAAAAAACCAACTTTAACAAAAAACTCCACAAAACTTTACAACCTCTAAAGAAAGAAAAAAACTTAACATTGTTTTAGATAATTATAGAGTACATAGGATAAAATTAGTTGAAAAACTTGCTGAAATTCTTAATATTATAGTGTGTTACCAAACTTTTTCATATAAATGCATGTTTTATTTATATATAAATATTAAATTAATTAAAAAATATTAGGTAATCAACTATAATTTGATATTTTTACCACCCTATTCTCCTAATCTAAATCCTATTGAAGATGTTTGGAGAAAAATAAAGAATTCTATCTCCAATAAATATTTTAAAACAGCCGATAAATTACAAGAATTATTTTCTAAAATTTTTCACGAAATAATTGGAGAAAAATCTTTTTATGAAAACTGGTTAAAAAAGTTTTTACCAACAGTTGCAAAAATTAAGTAATAAATTATAATAGACTAAAAATAATCACCTAATATAAAAAATGATTTTAGATGATTATATTTATTAAAAAAAGTGAATTATTTCTTTATATAGTTATTAGAATTAAATTAAACTTTTGATTAGAAAATAAAGGAAAAATATATTAAAACTACTTATTAAAAGAAAAAATAGTCTTTTTTAAAAAAGACGAATTTTTGAAAACTAAATAAGGAGTTTAAAATGAATAGAATAATATATTTAATAGCTTTATTTTCATTAATTTTAATAGTTCCAAGTTCTATTGAAGCAAATGAAAATATAACAGACGATAATCAAAAAATAGAAACAAAAATAAATGTAAAAAACACAACTGAAGATAATCAAAAAATAGAAATAGTAAATGTAAAAAACACAACTGAAGATAATCAAAAAATAGAAACAAAAATAAATGTAAAAAACATAACAACTAACTATAAATCAAATGAAGAATTTAAAATAGAATTAGAAGATAAATATGAAAATAAACTATCTAATAAATCATTAAAATTAAATATAAATAATAAAAACTATTCTTTATTAACTGATGATAATGGTTCTGTAAAATGGAAGATTAAACTAGATTCTGGGAATTATACCGCATTTGTTTCATTTAATGGGACAGAAAAATACCATGAAGCTTATGTAGAAAGTAAAATACTTGTTCATAAATTAAAAACAGAAATTTTATCAGAAAATACAACATTTAATAAGAAAGGAAATGATTTAGAGTTTAAATTAATAGATAAAAATGGAAATCCTTTAAAAAATCAGACAATCTTTATATTAATAAATGGAATAGAATATTCAAGATTTACAGATAATAAAGGAATAGTTAAAATAGAAATTAATTTAAACCCAAAAAATTATAATATAAAATCTTATTACAAAGATTCGAAAAATTACTACAACTCTTCAAAAAATATAACTCTTAAAATATTAGAATCTAGTGAAAAATTAAATGTTAACTTAATAGCTTATGATATTATTCAAGATTATGGAGATGGAAACTATTTTAATTTAACTTTAAAAGACAATAACAACAAACCCTTAATAAATGAAACCATAAGCATAATAATCAATGGAATAAGTTATAAAAGAACTACAAATGATCAAGGAATAGCTAAAATAAGAATAAATTTATATTCTGGTATTTATGAAGTTAAAGGAATTTTTGAAAATGAATATTTTAATACAAGTTCTGTTATAAATAAAATTACTGTTAATCCTGCTAAAACAGATTTAATTTGTGAAAATCTCACATTTCATTATGGTGATGAAGATTATTTTAATACTCAGCTATTGAACAAGAATAAACCCTTAAACAATGAAGAGATTAAATTTACAATTAACGGTGTAACATACATTAGAAAAACTTATAACGATGGTAATGCTTTTTTAAAGATTAATTTAAATCCTGGCATCTATAATATTAAATCAGAATATATTGGAGATAAGAGTATAGAAAGTTCTATAATTTCAAATGTTTTAACTGTATTAAAACAAAATTCAACAATGGAAAGTAAAAATTTAAATTTAAATAGAAAAGGAGAATATTTAGAAGTTTTTTTAAAGGATGCTTATGGAAAATCAATACAAAACCAATGCATTCAAATAAAGATAAATGGTGTTATTTATAATAAATTCACTGATTTAAAAGGAATAGCTAGACTAAAAATCAATTTAAATCCTGATGAATATGATATTGAGTATAATTTTGATGAAAATAATTTATACAAATCTTGTTCATTTTTAACTAAACTTAAAATGCATCCAGAGGATTATAAATTAAATAGTAAATTAATCACAGAAAATCATAATATTACACAAAAAGGAAATAAATTTAAAGTTAATTTAAAAGATGTAAATAATTTAAATATTAAAAACGAAACAATTGGAATATCAGTTAATGGAAAAACTTACTATAGAACAAGTGATGATGAAGGAAATGCTTATTTAACTATTAATTTACTTGAAAGAACCTATGATATTTCATGTTTTTTCCATGGCTCTAAAAGTTTTAATCAATCAATATATTATGGAAAATTATTTGTAAATTTTACTCCTAATTTAATTTATAGCTTTAATATAACCACAGTTTTAGAACTTAACTCTACTAATCCAGAAGAAAAAGTTAAAGCACCAATAGGTAGAATGATTAAAATCACAACTGATGATGGAGATTACTATTTATGGTATCTAGTTAATGAAGCAAAAAACTACATAGATGTTGTAGACATTCAAGAAAATATTCTTTATTTTATACCATTTAAAAATCCAAGTAAAGAAATATTAAAATTTGATTTAAATACAAATATAAGAAGTTCAGGAATTAGTTTAATAGCTTATAGTGGCCACATTGAAATAAAATATTTTGGAAAAACAGATAATAAGTTTAATAGATTTGATGCAATTTTTAATTGCTATAATGATTCAGGAGCAGGCTATGAGAATTTAGAAATTTATTTAAATAATGTCAAAAAAGCATCAATAGAATTTACTATTTATTTAAAAGTTGAAGGAACTGTAAAATTTATAAAAGAATTAGGTGATAAATTTTTAATATATCCTGAAAATGTAAAAACTATTTTAAAAATAAATAAGTTAAAAATGGAAAGAAATGAAAGACTTAGTTATAATATATTAAATACTAAATTAAATATTGATACTAATTATTGGAATAAAGATGTGAATTATGATTCAATTCAAAGTTATATAATAACAAATTCAAAAGTTAGTGACAGTGATGTTGATTTCTATTTAAAAAATTTAGATAAATCCGATAATTTTAAAAAAACTATTAATGATTATTTTTTAGGGGCATTAACTTCTTTTTGGCTAAGTGATAAATTAGCTGAAGAATTATCTTCGAAATATAATGTTACATATAAAAGAGTAGATTTTGATTTAATTTTAAGTGGAATTAATTATTACGGACCTTATCTTAGTTCAATAAGTTATAATGCACCAGAAACTTACATAGGTGAGTTAGAAAATATAAAATCTTTTAAGTTTTTACATTCAATATTGTTTAGTGAAATTGAAAAATTTTCTTTAGAATTATCAGGAAAAGAATCTGAATGTGCACTATCAGATATAATAACTTGTATATTATCTGGAAAAGCTTTTAGTATAACTGATTATGATGAATATCAAGTTATTTCTATTTTAGATAATTCATCAAAGCTTATTTACTATAAAAATCAAAGTCATGTAACAACAATTATTTCACAGCGTAATTTAGAATCCTCAAAAGGAGCTATTTCTTTATCATTAGGATACTTATATCCAAATAAAATGTTTTTAAACTTTAATAAGTTAAAATTTGAAGAAATTTATAATAAATTAGGTTCTTTTTTAGTTGAACTACTAAGTTTTAGAAAAAAAATCTCATATGAACTACTTGCTGGTGGTATAGGTATTTATGCTTCATTTAAAGGGTTACTTGTTCAACCAAAATTAATCACATTTATGGTAGGAACAAGTGAAATAATGTGTGGAATTAGAGAAAGTATGGAATATGAAGATTGGAGGTATTTTGGAGTATATCCAGCTTGGAAGGGTAAAACTTTTCAATTTATTAGCAATTATAAAATGATGCCTTAAAAAATACCTTAAAAAATAATAAAAATTAACAGATCCAATAATAAAAATTAAAAAAATACTATAAAAAATAGGCTTATGGATATATGTACAAAAATAAAAATACCAAAAAAAATAATAACCTTAAAAAACTTTGGATTACTACGAACATAGTTTATACTACTTCAAACAAAGAAATTAAATGTGATAAAATGATAAAATAATGCAAAATAAACATGTGTAAAATGTCTTAAAATAAGTCATTACTAATAACCACAAAAGTAATGACTTACATTTGAAAAAGACACTAAGAAACACTTATGAAAGATAAGTAAGATATTATAATATATGGTTTTTAACATATATAAAGATTACTACAATTATTATATTAATATCATTCTCTTTTTTTCGCAAGAGTATAAACCTTGTTACTTTTTCCTATTATTTAAACATTTTCTCTTATTTTTAGTAACATTATTTTTTGATTATCATAACAATTGAATAAAATCTCAAAGTCGTTCAGGAAGGTGAAAACAATGAGATACTGAATTAAAGGTAAAATTAAAGTTAGAGGAAAAGTAACTATCAAAAAAAGATAAATTTCCTCGAATTTTAAAAAATTAAATATTAAAATTAAACTATTTAGATTAATGAAACATGCGGTTATTCATTAATCATTTTTTATAAAAAAATACATTAAAAGGAGATAAAAAAATGGTAAAAAATATATTTATAAGCCACTCATGGAAATATGAAGAACAGTATACAACTGTTAAGGGATGGATTAATGATTCTAATTTAGATTGGACGAACATGAGCGTCGAATCAGATAATCCGAAAGACACAAAAACTGATGGAGAACTCAAACAATTGATTGATAATAACATACGAAATTCTACTGGAGTTATTATATTAGCAGGAATGTATACTAATTCTAGTAAATGGATTGATAAAGAAATTGATATTGCTTTAAAGTATAATAAACCAATAATTGGAATTAGACCTAGAGGTAATGAACGAATCCCAACTAAAATTTCAGATAATACTGAAATGATCAATTGGAACTCTTCATCACTAATTAATACCATCAAAGAGCATTTCTAATGAAATCAACTGATAATCCATTAAATCATCTTATTAATGAAGAGTTTTATGAGAAATCTTTAGAAAATAAGGATAATTTGATTTTTAAACAATATAAATTTTATATGCAAATGTCTAATGATTTATGTAATCGTAGAGATAGTAATACTAAATTTTATGCAACAATTTCAAGTATTATTGTAGTATTAACATCTTATTTAATTAATAATAATTATCCATTAGTTTTATTAATATTACCATTAATTACTGGAATTGGACTATGTTATATATAGTTTAAACATATGAGGGATTATAAATTATTAAATTCAGCTAAATTTGAAGTTATTAACCATCTCGAAAATTATCTTCCTGCAAAAGGTTTCACTATTGAATGGAAATTAATAGACCATAAATATAGTGGATTAACTTCATGGGATATGGCAGTTCCTAAATTATTTTTAATAATATTAATTGCTATATTTATTGGTGTAATCATTTATTATTCAGGAATTCGAGTGTGTTTTGTAAATTTGTGAACATTTTTGCTCCATTTGATTTAACCATATTCATTACAGCTTTAAACGATCCTTTTTGAGATTTAGACCAAAAATCATTTTGGTCTTCATCCAAAACACACGATATTGTTTTTTCAGGTTTTTTGTTACTTGCATCCACGACTTCAGCAACAGAAAAACATCCTTTCATTTTGGGGGTGATTACAAATAATAAATAATCACAATTTTCTTTTTCATATTCTTCATTTTTTTGTGCTTCTTCATTCCAATCATCAACAATTGGGTCAAAATAATCTATTTTAAGTTTTGGTATTAATTCTTCTCTCCAGTTACTATTTACTGTTCCACCTAAAAATACTTTCATTAAAAATCACCTAAGTTAGTTTATATTATGTTTTTTCATTCATTTCAAATTTTTTCAATATATTTAAAAATATTATTTTAAATATTTACATCATATCAAATATCCACTTACTATCATAACCCACTAAAGTATAATTACTGGTACACCATTGACTACGTACACCATTACCTTTTAATACACTTGCAGGATCACGATAACACCAATCACCACCTGTATGTTTTGAATGTTTAGCTCTTAATCTTACATGGCCATTGCTAGGATTTTTACTACAGTATACATGTATTATTTGTACTGTATATCCTAATTCTCGGAGTAATTTATAGAATAAGATTGTACTATCTGTACAATTAACCCCCTGACGATTTTTAATACGATTAATAGTAGTTTTAGTATTATATCGACTATTAAAATATAAAAGGTATCCTTTTCCACTTATTTTTGCTAATGCTCCATCCATAGTATTGTCAAAATTTCCGAAAGCATTTTTAAATAGTTTAGTAATCTCACCACCACTTGGTGTTTGGTTTTTTAGATATACAATAACAGGACTTTTACCATATAATACTTCCCAAGCACTAACACGATTAGCCATATCAATATAATCTTCTTTATAATACTTTGTACCATCAGTTCCAGTAACATAATTAGGTAAGAAATCTAAATTTTTATTATCAAATATTGCACATTCTGTATATTCAGTTATAAGGCCATCATCAACAAATTCATTTTTATTATATCTTTCTAATGCTACTTTTTCTATTGTACCTAAATCTGCTGCACGACCGAAATAATCATATACTTGTCTACGATTAAATTTTTTTTTATTTAAACGCAACCATCCTGCTATGCGGTTCATTAATATACCATATTCTTTGTATTTTATTGACTCTGTCATATAATCATTCTCCTTTAATTTTCATTTTCTTTTCATAATCTTTTAATAAACTGCATCTAACAACAGTATCTTTAAAATCACAACCAATTTTAGTGTATGGGTTGTAATATACACATTTTTTACAAGATTCATCAATCATAGTGATAAAATCCTCCCTTTTAAAATTTTAAAAAATATAATTTAATAGTTATTATCCAAAAAAAAGTAAATTGCTAAAATAATAAAAAAGTAATAAATAAATTTTAATCCACATTTAAATTAATAATACTACTAGCACTACCATGCTCAATATCCCCACCATAATCTAATTGCAACTTATATTCTGCACTACGAAGATTAATTTGAAGATTAAAAGCACCATCAGCATCAGTAATACGAGTATATGTTTTCTTATAACCTGGAATTTTTGTTTGAACATTTTGTTCTTTCAAATCACCTTCAACCAATTGACCTTCTGGTGCATCTTTGCAAACAAACATTCCTGGTTTGTTCCGTGTTGTTCTAAAATTACGATCAAAACCAGCATAATTTGCATCTTGCCATTCACCATTCCTAAATATTTGAACTGTACGATGCTGTGGAACAAAAGTACGATAAGCAATAATTCTAGTTTTATGCCCAGCAGCATTTAATCTTTTATACAAATACCCACTCATACCAAAACAATCAGCTACACCTCGACGATTGACACATTCATATGCCCCATCCACATCTTGGCATGATTGACTGCACGATGGAGTCACATATCTTATTCGTCTTCCAGCATCTGCCATTATACTATCAGCACTTTCAAGAGTAACAGTTTGTTTCTCTGTTTTTGTAGTAGTCTGACTTGCACTAGTTTTTGTTAAACTACATCTGCTTGGTCGCATTTTATCTCGACCACAGACACCGCAAAAATCAGCTCCACATTTACTGCAAGTTAATTCTCCTTCAGGAACACCTTTAGGATTAATTCTTAGAGTAGCTCCACAAAAACAACATTTGTTTTCAAAAGTAGTAGTGTGATTTGTATATGATCCACAATTATAACTGCATGATGGTTTCATTGTAACAGTTATAGTATTACTACTTCCAGTTGTTTCAGTAGTAGTTACTTCATTCGTTACAGTAACAGTAGTATCTGTAACCGTTTCATCATCTTTAATAACAGTAATACTAACCAAAGCATCACTTACTGGTTCTTGGTGATATATTCCATTTTTATCAATCCTTAATCTTTTAAGGTGAGCTACAAAATGTCTTCCTTCACCTTCATAAACTGATGCATCAGCACATTCAAACCAAGTATCACTTTGCAATATCTTTTTACCTACATCAAGATTATTTATAGTAATCTTATTTTTCCCAGGATCATGAGGATTTTTTACAGTTTTAACAATTTTGCCTTGTAATAATTTATGGTATCCTGGTACTTTCATATAGATACGATCATACAAATGATAAGTATATTCATCATTTCCGAGTATTGCATTCAAGTCATGAGCTTCAATATCCATTTCTACAATAGGATACCTATTTGCAATAAGTTCTTCTGCTAATTTTTCATAAATAGCATAATTATCAGTTTCACTCATTTTCAAACTACCAAGTTTTGGATAAATATCATATTGTGAACTATTCATAATTACATCAGGCTGAAGATCACCATTATAATTTTTATCTAAATCAGCTTTTGGTAAAATTTTATTATATTCTGTTTCAGTACTAACATCATCATAAATAAATAATTGTCCACTATTTTTATAAAATGGTGCTCTCCATTTTCCAAGATATCTTATTTGTTCTGTTTTTTCTTCACCTTCACCTTCAGTATATTTTTCAGGTAAACGATCAATTTCTTGACCTTTTTCTACTGCAAAATTTAACCAATTTGATATTACTTGTCTTAATTCTTCATTTTTAGTAACACTTTCATGAGTTACTGTTCCTTTTACAGCTGAATCACGACCACTAACACTAAATATTGGTGAAACGCCTTTAATTGTATCTGATTCATCTACAATATACTCCATGTTATCAGTATTGTACCCTACATCAAGTATTGATTTATGAGTTACACCAATATGATTAGGAGTTAAAAAATCAAGATGTCTTACAATATAATTAGAACCATCAGCTCTTACACCTTTCTTGTACCAAGTAATAAATTTATTTCCAGTTTCTTCTTCAAGATAATTCATTAATTCAATCAAAGTCATAGATCCACAAGGATGAATCTTGTTTAAATCAAGGCTTGTTGGATAATCTACTTTTCCAATATTGTAATATTTACCAAACCATTCAGTTAACCTAGTTTTTCTTACATTGTCTTGTTGATCTATACTATTAAGATCTTCAGGTACAACTTGAATAGGTTGAGGTTCAACAAAAACAACAGGAGGAACATTATTTAATTCAACTAATATTTCTTCAGCTGATAATTCAATAATGTTTTCTTCCCAATAATCAAGTTCATATTCAGTATTAATTACATACAAGCATTCTTCTGTAACTTCAGAATTAGGAATCCATATCTTATTACCAATTCGGAACCATTCACGATACTCTTGATTATTATCAGTGATAGGATGAGTTATTTTGATTTTTCTCATCTTTTTATCTTCTCGTGTTTCTTCAATTTCAGTTAATTCACTATTTAAATAAGTAATAGGATATTCATCAGGACTGAGAATTAATATTGTAAAACTACTCAAATTAAATCACCATCTTTCTTTGAATTCAACACTTTGAACTATAGCACTAGTTCCAGAATCAATATTATATTCTTTTCCTGGATTGAATACAATCCAATCACTATCATAATCCACTTTATGAGTAATATCTGAATTAACATATTCAACATTATTTTCTTTATGTATTTTTGTTACTTTTCTAGTTTCAGAATTAATAACTAATAAATCACCATAAACAAGACTATCATCTTTTAATATGAAACTTTGACCACTATTAGATTCCATAATATTAATTTCAGTTGATTGACTTAATACTTGAATTTTTGGTAAAGCTTTAGCTATACCACCATTAATTCCAATATTATTAGTAATAGTTGATTCTTTTTTCTCCATTGTACCATCAGGCACTAATAATTTTGCCTCAACAGTATATGTACCAGCTTCTTCTTCCTCCTCTAAACCATCTTCCATCACATATTTAAATTTGTAGTCTGGAATATGACTAAATTCAATCTCATTTGGTATAGGACGATTATAAACATCTCTTTCATTCATCATCCATCTAGCTATCCGATGGAATAGTAATGTGTTTGCTTCAAAATCACAACCATCTACAATAAATTCCATTTCAATTTCTTTTGGCTCAATATTCTGACGATAAGGAATATGTTTATCATTACCTTCAACATTAAACACTTCCACATTCATATCAGACCCACCAATCAGAGTCAATTTACTTAAAAATGCTTTATAATAAATATTTGATTCGCCATTTATCAAAAATTCACACCATTCATCAGCATCAAGAATACTATAATTTAATTCCCACCTAATATTTTTAATATCTATATTCATGTTCTGTTGGAAATTATTAATTATTGTGAATTCTATTTCTGTTCGGCTAAAATTAGAATAATCACTATATTTTAATCCAAATAAATCAAATGAATCACCGATTTCAGCAGTACCTACACCAGCAGCCAAACTAATACTTCTCACACCTCGTTTATTATGTGCAGTTATTACTTTTGCCAAAATCGAACATGGCTCTTTTGCATCATAATCAAATAAAATCTTAATACCTTGAATTGCAAACCCATCAATATTATCAACACCACCCATATTAATTCCATAATGACGAAAATTCGCACTATTTGTTAAAGATGGAAGATTTGTACTCCCATAATTTTCCACACCTATAAGATTTTTCAAAGGTGTAGGAAAAACACCCATTTTCCCTTCTGGTAAATATGGGTAATTCTCAATAAACATTATTTGAGGAGTGCTGAAATGTATATTAAGATTTTCTGGATTCAAATCGAGGTATTCACCTGTAAACATTACTACAATTGGTGCATTTTTTATATAATTGAAAGCGAGTGTAATTCTTTGCCAACTTTTATTAGGATTTAAAGGCTCGGAAAATTGAGTTCCACTTCCATTTAATAAATCATTAAAATTATTAACATCAATTCCACTTTCATGTGTTACAACCATACGACAATTTTTACCATAATCTTCAATATCATCATTTGTTGCTTCGTTAAGGAAAAACATTCTCATATATGTTACAATAGTATACATTTCCCCTTCTTGCATCAATTCATGCACTTCAGGAGGCATAACATATTTTGCGAAAAAGGGATTTGTAAGACTTGCTGGAGTAATTTTTATCTGGTGTTCCCATACTTTCTTGCCAATTTCATCAAAACCAAAAAAACTATATTTATTTGGAGTGTTTATAGTTGATTTAATATGTAATAAACTATGGTACTGACCTGATGGGATAACCCATGTTACTTTTGTAGTAGTTGGTAGATTTTGAACTGTTGCAGTTCCAGGAGAAACATTTATAGTACCAATACTCATTTCAGGAGGAAATTCTAAACTTACAGTACGACTCTGGGTAACATCACCACGATGGTCATATAATACTTCAAATTCAAATTCATCATCTTCCTGATAGAATTCAGGAACTTTATCCCCACCAATAACAGTAGTATTAAAATCAATATTAATATTTTTAGTAACTTCAACAGTACTATTTTGAATAAATAATTTAATAGTTTTTGTACCAGCTGAACTTGATTTAAATTTTATAGAATTTGTTATTTCTGTTTTATTTAAGAGATATGGAGTCCAAACATATTCGTGAGTAGTGGGATTATAATTAACATGGTTTTCAGAGTCAGGAATTACTTCAACATCTGCTGGAACAACAATATTCACAGTGGGCACAACATCTTGCCTTAAACGATTAATATTTGTGATTGTAGCATCAAAACTAAAAACATCTTTTGGGTAAATTGTGCCAGTTGTTGTATTTGATAAACCTAATGCAAATTCAGCTGGTGTATAATCAACTTCTATCCATATGTAACCTAATTCTACAGCTCCACTATTTGTATTTCCATTTGTACGATAATCAAAAGTTACACCAAAATCACCATTATTAATATTGGTACTATTCCAACCAGTAATTGCATTTTTATCTTCTTTAAATTCTACAACATATTCCTGGTAGTTGTAACCAGCACTATTTCCACTTACACCACCATCAATATTTGTAAGATTTATGTGTGGTGGATAAACTTCAGGATAATTATTTGAAGTATTAAAAATAATCTTATTATGTGCATAACCCAATTTTATACTGTTTATTCGACTTCCATAAGGTATTGTGAAACCAAAATTTTTTACAGTAATTGTTGCTGGACGGTCATAATCTTGACCACGAGGTGCAATATTTGCCCTCGCTTTAGTATTACCACCACTTTTTATTGCATCAAGATTGCTGAATTGACTAAATCGTTTATTTATACCTCCACCTTCATAAGTTCCATTTGATTGTACAACTTCTTGTGGATATAATTTTACTTTTACCATTTTAATTTTACTCCATTATCATTTTTTTAGTAATTTTGTTTTGGTATGTAAGTTATTTTTAGACTTACCCAGCCAATATCTAATGTTCCAACATTTGTAGTACTATTTTTATCATATGCTATTTGTACCCAGAATCTTTCGGTCATTAAATCATTACCAGTTAAATTTGGATTTTCTAATGTAACTTCATTTTGAATCCATTCTTTTATTCCTGGTTTAGTTTGTCCTGTTGCAGCTGTTCTTTCTCCAGTTATATCATTTATTAAGTAAATTGTTCCATATCCACAATCTATTGCACTTGATGGGTTGCTGGTATAATCGTACCTGGAAATCCAAACTACAGCAAATGATTCAATACTTTGTACTAATTCACGGAAATTAAAATCTTTATGATTTAATGGGGCTGGGGTATTCCAAGTTCCAACACGGCTTGCAATAGTATTAGCTGAACTACCACACCTTATAAAATAGTTATCAGTAGCTTCAGCATATGGGTCAGAATAATATCCTAAGAAACTATTCCAACTACGATTTGGTATGCCAGCAACAGCATCCTGAACAAGGTGAGGTTTGGTTTCAAGCATTATTGCCTGGTTCATAGATACTACACCTGTAATACTCGCATTTGATTGTGTACTATTACCAGCACAAGTAGCTGAAAAAGTAAACATTGAAACACCAGATAGATTTATTGTCATTTTTGCAATTCCACTACTATCAGTATTTCTACTATAAGTTACACCATTAATTAAAAAATCAACATTAGTATTTGTTAATAATGCTCCATTCGCACTTTTAACTCGAACTTGCAATTCCCACCCTTTATACATTGGTGAAGGTGATACCCTTTCAATTATAGTTTGTATTTTCTGAACACTAACACTTGTTGAATTATTACTACTATTATATCCAACATCCCCAGCGAAAGTTGCACTAATAGTATTTGAGCCAATTATTGTCATATTGGAACTTATTGTAGCTTGACCTTGACTATTTGTTGTAGCAGTACCAATTACATTATTACCATTTTTAAATGTTATTTGTTTTCCACTTATTACATTATTATTCTGATTTTTTAATGTAGCTGTAAAAGTTACTGGAGTATTATAATCAGGATATTCTTTATTTGCTGTAATAGTCATGTTTGTATTTTGTTTTCCAATATTATATGTAACTGTTGGACTTGTACCTCCAAAAAATGTACTTGTTTCAGGCATAACAACATAAAAAGCATTAACACCATTAACACTCATAGTAGTATTAAATACAGTTCCCCCCTGGTCAAGGGATTGAGTCATACTTGCTATACCATTTTTATACAATGTAACAGATGTTCCATTTTCTGGGTGTGCTGTAGTTGTAATATCTGTAATTTGAACTAAAACTTGTACTGGGTCGTTTAGATTATATACTCCATCAGGAATATAAAAGTTAAATCTTGGTGTGGCTTGTATTGTATTTACTTGTGCAGTATTACTTGTACTTTTTATGGATTGAGTATCTCCTGTAAATTTTGCTTGAATATTATAAGAAACCATATTATTCTAACTCCCATATTGTTATATCTGTTAAATAAGTAGTTTTATCTTCATTCAAAAATCTAAATATTCCTGATTTAAATAGATTGTGTTCTATAATTATTTCCCATTCTTGAGTTAAATTCTTCAAAGTATGAACTCCATCTATAACAGTTAGTTCAAATTCTGTCCATGCATTACTTATTATTGGTTGAGTATTACCTGATTGTGTATTCACCCCATTAATTATTGTATAAAATTGGCATAAACCTGCTGTTCTAATATGCCCTGTAAGATAAGCATTGTCATGATTAGTATCCCCATAATATGAAAGATAGCAAGTATTAGTGGATGTTGAATTATATCTGTATTGTTTCCATTTCATTCGGAAATTCTTATTTTCAAGGAAAATATTATTCAATTTAAACTGAGTTACACCAGTTATTCTTATACAATTATATTCACTATGCGTGGTATATGCTAATGCAGAACCTGTTTCAACAGTATATTTATCATTAGGATTTGTTCCAGTACAATCATCAGCAAAGATAGGTGGAATTGACTCTATTTGAGTAATCTCAATATTTGAAACATAATACAAACCAGTAGATTTTGTGAAATAAACAATCCCACCAACTAAATCATTCTCCACACCAGACAAGGATTCACCAGTATTAAGATTCGTAAGAGTATGGCGACCACCCACTACTCTTAACTCATAACTCACCCATTCACCATTTGTTTGAGTTATCCTGTTTGTATCTATATCAAACCATGTACCATTTTTCTGTTTCTGTAATGCAACAACAGGACTATTTGCATGATTCACAGTACACCTATTACTTGTGTCCTGCTGATTGTACCTCAATTCGAGATTATTATTAGTTGTATCGCTTGTTACACGATACAAATCATACCTCATAACAAAATTTTCAGGTAAAGTAACATTTTTTAAGTAAGCAAAACCATCATTAGTTAATTTTAATGCTCTGCGACCACCAAAAGTAACATAAGAAAGTTGAATATTACCACTTACAGTATATTTGTCCTGTGGGTTTGACCCCATCATACTATCATTAAAAATATATGTATCTGGATTTTGAACTAATAATGGATTATTTATTGAAAGTGTAGCTATACCATTATTGTCTGTAGTAGCAGAACCAAGCAAAGCACTACCATTATAAAAATTAACATTTCTACCACCAATAACCTGACCATTTCGAGCATCAGTAAGTCGTGCAGTCAAATCTCTGGTTTCAAAAAAAGTTAAACTCATATTTGGAGGGGATAATGTGAGATTAGTTGGAAGTTTCACAAAAACACTAATATTTTGACTTTTGCCCTCATAACCACTTTGCTTTAAAACACGAACATTAATAGTCCTTGCACCATGCAAATTACTTGAATATGTTGCAGTAGCTATTCCAGAACTATTTGTAGTGCTTGTTGCAAAACGATTATTATTTTCCTCAAAATAAACAGTATGATTCTGAATAGGAACTCCACTACTTGTTGTTACAGTTGCAGAAATAGTAGTAGAAGTGGGAGTTCCACCACTACTATCATCACTTGGAAAAATACTACTATTAGCTGCAGTTACTACAAGATTCAAACCCAGGATAGGGTGGTCTATAATAAATGCTGGAAATTCTGTACCAGCAACAGTAGGTGGATAATACGAATTCTCAATACCACACCCATGCAAACTAAAATCTTCTTTCTTCAAAAACTTTAAAAGGTTTCCCATACCTTTAATTTTTTTTGGTTGTAATTCTACCTTTTTCATACTCCTTGTCCTCTACGTAATTGTTTTTCAACTCTTATTTTTTCTTTATTATCGTATTTTTGGAAAATAGTATTTTCAGCTAATGCTTTTAAGATTTTATCATCTCCTAATGAGTTTTTGATTAATCTTAAGATTTCTTCTTTACTAATATTGTTTGGTAGGTTTAAGAAGTCGTGTATTATTTCTAGTTTGCCTTTGATTGTTAATTCGGCAGAACTATCATTATTATTGTTTTCTGATGAATCAGTTGATTCTTTATTTTGTTTTAAAATATTTTCAAGAATATTATTCTGTTCTTCAGCAGGATTTTTTGGTGCAGGACCAGCACTTTGACTTGGAGTCCAACCAAGGCCTTTACTGAATCCAGTTGTATCAAATTTTCGACCATTAATCATAGCCCATACATGGCCATCTTTACCCCATGATCCATGACCCATACTTCCAGATAATCCAAAGACATTAGCTAGTGCTATTAATGCACTTGCTCCATCCCAACAATTTACAGATCCAGTTTGCAATGCAGTTAACCAATGACCTGTTTTATCACTGTTATAATAATAATCGTAACCGATACGACTGAATATTGCTTCAGCAACTTTCGTGAATGATTCCATTCCACCATAATTAGCTGTTCCATCTTCAAAATCACGTACTTTAAATGCAAGACCACTATCAATACCTCCAACAAGATCTATTACAGGACCTTTAGCATTCCAATCACGACTCACGTTTTTAATATGACTTGTATTTGATGGTATTGTGTTTGACCAGCCAGCACGAAGATTTGGATCAATAATATTTAAAGCTCCAGATCGTATTAAGTCAATAACAGGAACATTACCTCCATCAGGTGCAATATGATCCAATGAATTGGGATCTACAATATTATTAATTCTTAATTGGCTTGTAGGAATATATGAACGGAGATTCTCTTTTTGTACAATAGCTCTTCCCATTGCTTGTTTAAGAACATTCATTCCACCACCACTACGACGGCTAGGAGTTGATCCTCCACCTCCAGCATGACCCCATCGACTAGGATTTTGCAACCTACCATAAAATTCACCAATAGTACTACTTAATTGATTAAAACGACTAGTAGCTTGACTTCTTATTTCACTTGCAGCATTTATAATACTATTTTTCATAGTATTCCAAGCACTAACCATACGAGTAGTGACACTTGTAGTACTATTTAGCATAGTGTTTAAACCAGCATTATTAAGGTTAACAGCATTATTCATACTATTTCGAATATAATTTACAATTTGCAGTAATGATGAACTCATATGAGTTTGCATTAATCCCATATTTGATTGTTCAGCAAGTAACATGTTAGCAAAACTAGTAGCAGTTGTAGCATCCATATTCATTAATGCGAACCCTACTTGTTCATTCATACCTCCAAATAATGTTGTAACATCAATACCCATAGTATTTAATCCTTCCATAGCCTCTTGACCTAATCCTTCAGTATCTACTTCATCAGTATTAACATTCTGCTGAATATTCATATCTTGATTTGCAATCATTTCACCAGACAATACATCTGAACCGAGATTATCAGCACCAGAAGCTCTGAAGTTATCAACAATACCTTTACCATAACCATATGCAGCTTTACCTGCATCAACAGTAGAATCAATTATACCAATGATAGTATTTTTTATCTCACCAAGAACACTTTCTTGAATAATACCTGGACTATGAATACCTAATGCATTCAATACAGCATCTTTAATATCTTTACCAAAATTCTTAGCAGCTTCTACTGCATTACTAACAGCGTCATTAATCTTTGTACCAATTTTAACAAATTCATCATAAACTTTCTGAGGTAAATTTTTCACATAATTTATTACACCATTAACAAAGTCTGATCCAGCTTGTCTTGCTTTAGCAACAAAATTTGAAGCCCATGAAGCAACACTACCCAGAACATTTAATAACCAATTATAAATTCTTCCAGGTAATTGACTTAACCATTGACCTATACCTTGTAAAAAACCTAATCCAGCTTGAATAGCCCATTGTACTAATTGAGTAACCCATTGAATAACAGTTTGAAGAATGAGATTGAAAATAGTTATGAATAATTGCAATATAAGATTCCAAATCATTGATAACATTTCAGGCAAGCTGATTTGTCCTTGCATGAATAAATCAAATATTGTTATTATTTGTTGAACATAAATCCATATTAGATTAAGTATTTGGCTAATTAACTCCCATACAGGAGCAAAAACTGTAGTTAAAAACTCACCAACAATAATTAAAATTTCTATAAATTGATTAAAACCATCAATTAATAATAAAATTAAATCAATCAATCTTTGAATATTATCTATTGCTGTACCAATTAGTAAAGAAATAATTGGTTCTAGTATTGACCATACAAAACCTAAAACATCTCCTAATGCTGAGAATGCATCAATTAGACTTCTTACAAAATCCCATTCACCATTTCCTCCTATACCTATGAAATCGTTAAACCATCCCTGTATTTGGTCAAAAGCAGGGCCTAAATAATCAACTAACGATTGCCATGCATTTCGGATAGATTCTATAGTACCTATTACTTGAGGACTATTAACAAATGATTCCCATAGTCTTCTTATACCATCAGATATAGCTTCTATCATTGAACTTACATCTGTCCACCAACCAAAAGCTTTACCAATTTCAAATATAGCTACTGCAATTAATACAGCTGCTGCAATAAATGGTAGGACTGGAGCTAAAGTAGCCCATATTGCACCTGCTAGAACTGTAAATCCTCCTGCTGCAGTTAAAGCTGACGCATTAACTCCAAATAATGGGAGAAGCATATTGATAAAACTTAATGTAGAAGCTACAATCGAAGGAATTAGTTTAACCAACATAATTGTTGAAAGTAAGGAAAAAGCTACTCCTACCCCACCAATAATAATACCTAATTGTGCCCAATCTGGAAGAGCATTCCATGCTTGTTGCATATTACTAATGAAACTTTTAATTCCATCAATAACACTAACAATCCCACTAGCAATATCAATAAATACAGGAGTTAAAGGTATAAGAACACTACTTAATAATTGTCCTCCTGCAACAGTAAGAACTTGCCATGCTTCATCTAATGTTTGAACTTGTTTAGCAGTATCAGTGAACCCCATCTCTTCTAATGTTTTATTCAAAGCTTTTAATAGACTATCTTTATCTTTTAAATCACCACTCCACCCATTTTTCATAAGGTCTTCTTGCTTGATACCAAGTTCAAGCATTCTTTTCCATTGTCCATCCATGGCATCTGAAATAGCTAATATTGCATCAGTTTGAGTACGACCTTCACGGACAAAAGCAGATGTTGTTACAGCCATTGTTTCTGCTAGGTCTGCCATGCTTTGTTTAGGTATTTTGAATTTAACACCCATTTCCAAAGCAGCTGCACCAACAGCATTCATATCAACTTTTTGGAATGTTTCTTGTAGTTTATCCATACTTCCTTTGAAAGTATTGATTTCTCCTTTGCTCATTCCTAATCTTTTACCAAATGATTGGATGTTTCCTGCTGCATTTATGCTTTCTCTTGCAGCTTGAGCCATAGAGTTGACAAGGTCATATCCTATCATCCCTGCAGTCATGCTTGCTGCGGTTCTTAGGAATCCGAATGATGAACTTGTAGTTCTAGCTGAGTTACCTATTCCTCCGACATTGGTTTGTGTATTTTTTGCAGTGTTATTGAGTAGTTTTAATGCTTGGTCTAATTCTTTTGCGTCTATAGTAGCTTTATCTAAACCTTTGCTTGAGATAGTGTTTAGTACTATGTTTAGTTGTTGAGCAATTGTTAATAGTATCAGTAATATTGCTCTTAGCATTTCTGCTGTTATTGATGTTCGCGAGAATCCCGATCCGTCAATCCTGTCTAATGCTGTGTCTGCCTGATTTGCACTCATCCGTGCACCATCAATTGTAGTGTCTAGTTGACCTGCACTAACTGTAGCTTGATTTAAGGTATAGCCATTTACACCCCCTATTGCTACATCTAATTGATTAGCACTACCTTTTGCAGAAGTCATTGCGGAATTA
This sequence comes from Methanobacteriaceae archaeon, assembly GCA_020854915.1. GTDB lineage: Archaea > Methanobacteriota > Methanobacteria > Methanobacteriales > Methanobacteriaceae > JAHKLT01. Next base: position 23,219 of record JAHKLT010000048.1, read on the forward strand.
ACTTGAGTTGTTACACCTCTAACTTGATTTAATGATTTTCCATCAATACTATCTACAGCTGCATCTACTCCTTTAGCACTATTTCGTACTTGATCCATTGAAGAATCTGCTTGTTTTGCATTATTACTTACTTGATTTAACCCATTACCATCAATACTATCTAATGCAGCATCAACTTGTTTAGCTGTGTTTCGTATACTATTCATTTCTGCTTGCATTTGTTCCATTTGTGCTTTTGCCTGATTTTCTAGTTGAATAATAAGTTTAATTATATTATTCACATTTTATTCCTCCTTTTCATTCGAATTTTATCTTTTAAAGAAGTGTTATCTGAAGAAGAATTGTTCTTAGATTCTTTTTCTTGTTTTTTCCTAACAAGAGGAATAGCTTCCATTAAAAATAGTTTTTGTTTTAAAGTTAAATCCGCTTGGTTATCTGCAAGTAGATAACCATTATCACTAAAATTAACTACTTCTATTGCAAAATATTCATTCTTTTTTACGAAAGTCTTTCATATCATTTTCAATAGTACTTAATTCATCTAGACCACTATGTTTTAAAGCACCATCAATTATCAAATCTAATGCCCCCGCTTTCAACGATTCTAAATCTTTCTTATTAAATTTTTCAGGATTATCTTCATTATCTAATACTGCGAGAGCTAATTTAATTTTAGCATCAAGTTTTTTCTTATCCATTGCAGGTAATGATGTTTTAAATGAAGTTTGATCTTCTTTGGTTAGATTTTCATTATCTTCATTATTTTTTTGATTTCCTTTCATTGTGGAAACCATATTAAAAGTTCCTATGTCTTTCATTCCAGATAAAAAAGTATTATATTCCAAATCACTGATTTCTCTTACAGCGACTTCATCATCATACATTGGTAATTCTATATTTGTTGTATTCTTTATTCCACCAAGGATTGTTTCTTTTGTTAACATAATTGTTATTCTCCATAAAAAAATAGATTATTCTATAAAAGTTGTTATATAAAACTATAAATAAAAAAATAAAAGGAATCATTTATAGTTATTTAAAAAAAATAGTTTAAAATTTTAAAATTATTATTTTCTTTTTATGATCTGTTAATGATGATAGTCTTTGTTTTACTTGCACCATCAACTAGAATATGAGTCGGTTTAAAACTTGTAATAGTACTTGTGCCAGTTAATTCAATGGAATATCTCCCATTTTCTGCTTGTAATGTTACAACACCATCATCAGTTGTATCAGCATCAATAGTATTTAATCCATCCATTAATGATACTGTGATATCTTCATCTGTGATTAAATTCCCATTAGTATCAGCAATTTTAAATGTAATATCATATTCAGGATTAGGATCACTATCAGCTATGCGACCAATTAATGCAGCTGTAAATCCTCCATAATGAGGAATATTAGAAGGTATTTTTTTTGCAAGAGTGATAATATTTAATTCATATTTCATAGGATCTGCATTAGCTGCACCTGATGGTTGATTGATAAGACATTTAGGACAGTAAATTTCAAATTTACGATTTCCATTTATAATATATAATTTTAATTCAAAGAATTCACCTGCAAGACATTGTCTTGGTCCTTCATCACTACCCCAATACATTTCAAGGTATTTTTCATCCCCATCTGCGGTTAAAGTTAAACCTATATCTCTTTTACCTGCACGAGGAGTTTTACACATAAATCTTGAACCCATTCCTCTAGCATCATCTGTATTAATATTATTTTTTAAGTCAAGAGTAATTTTGTTAGTTTTACATCTCATCTCCATCCAATCATCATCGGATTCTCTTTTCATTTGAACTTTATCAATATTAAAAAATGATAATGGTAGTTCATCAAATTCAAATTCAGATATATCTTTTAATGGTTTTTTACTATCTATTTTTGCTTTTGTTTCAGTTGATGCTGTGATGAATTCTGATTCTACTTCCAATGAAAGTGAATCAAATATTGCACCAAGTATTTCTTTTTCATATGTACCGTACCCTCCAAAGATTGTGAATGAATCAAGTATGGATGAGTTTGTTCCATATATTATATCTCCTTCTCTTTTTCCAAGTACTGCTTCGAGTAAGAAAGGTAGATTATCCATAGTTACATTACAAGAAAAACTGTTTTCTAGAACATAATATGATGCCATTCCTGTATTGTAATCTCTACTCATTATTCCTTCAAATTTTGTGAATTGTTCAGGAGGTGAAAGATCCATTTCACTAATTTCAATATCTATATGTTCTTTAGTTGAATCTATTTCTCCATATTTAGACTCTTTTTGAAGTCTTAAATATTTTAATTCTTCAAGTGTTGTTGCCATTTTATTATAACTCCATTTTATTTTATTTTATTTGCATCCAGGATTGATTATTTTGAATCGTATGGTGAAAGTTACACCTGCACTGTAAATGTTTTTTTGTTTACCTAAAGCATATGGAACCCATCCAAAATCTTTAGATTTAATATAATCCAATCCTATATCTTTAAGTCTTCTTGACTTGATGATTTTATTTTTAACTTCACTAATCAAACTAGTAGCTTTATGAATACCTTCATTAGGATTTTGATTATTTAAAACTTGAGAAGATAATATTACATCTCCTTCCCATGTTTCAGATAATCCTGTATCTTCAATACAAATCCATGGTTCTTCACAATTTGCTTCTAAAAAAGGAAATTCAGGTGTCCCTACACTCGCACCCATAATTGATAGAGTAGATATTTTTCCATCATCAACCATTTCTTCTAATACGTCAGTGAACCCATTCATTAATGTTTCATATGCTTGAATCATTTCTTCCATAATTACGTTACTCCTACTTCTTTGAGTGCTTCTTTAGCATATTTATCTAAACTATTAACTGTTTCATCAGCACCATGTTTGTAATGTTGATACCCACCGAAAGCAGCTACTTTTTTAGGTTTCATTACAAATACATCTTCACCATTATCACCAATCCAATGTAAAGCTTTTTTCTTTTTTGCTGAGAAACTATCTCTTCCTTCACTAACATAATAATCATATTTAGAAGGATTACCTCTAGATTGAACATGCCATTCATCATCACTTACAGCACGTGCTATTATCGAACCAACAAGATTACGATTTTTTTTAACTTTAGATTTAAGATAATCTTTAGTATTTTTTGTAGCAGCTTTAGCTAATTTCCCCCCAAGAGTTTTAAGAAACTTTTCAAGTTTAATTTCTAAGTTCTTCCAAGCTTCATATTCTAAAGGCATTCTTTTTTATCCCCCTATTGTGAAAACATGTATTTTGTTTTTTTTAGCATAAGGTTTCATTCTTTTTTCAATATCTTCAGTGAAAATATTATTCACTGCTTCATCAAAATCAAAGTTTTCATAATCTTTAATACCAATATCTTGTCTTACACTATGAGAACGAATAATGTTACTTGTTAATTCTATAATTATTTGTTCTACATCATCAGGTATTGATTCAGGAATTTGATATCCTTTTTTGACCCATGATGCCATAGCATCATAATAATCTTCAATATACTTATCTAATTCTATTTCAGTACAATTGAAAAGGTCTTCAGTATTTTTTAAAGATCCAGAGTATCTTTTGATTTTTATAAGAGTTGATGGATCCATGAAAATTAAACTCCTATTTTTGTAAAAAAAAGTAAAAATTAATTTTTTTGTTATTCTTCAACCATAGTAATAGTTAAAGATTTATTTTCACTAGAAATAGATACAGGTGTAGTACTTACAAAGTCTTCATATCCAGTACAAGTTGCAGTGTAATTGTATGTTCCTTCTGGAACATTGTTTATTGTACTACCTCCTGCAGATCCAGTTCCACTGCTGGAATATTCATTATTGTCTGCATCGGTTAGTGTTACTATTGCACCAGTTATGGGATCAGTACCATCAGTAACAATAATAGATACATTAACTTTATTTTGTGGAACTGGAGTTATGCTTTCTTTTAAGAAAGCAAGACTAGTAGCATCACATTCAGCAAACTGAGTATCAGCATAAACAGTACTAGCAATATCTGTTTTATTAGCTCTAAGATTAAAATCATCTTCAACAATAACATTTTCCTTATTAATAAAGTACTGAAGATTTTCTTCATGAGTAAAGATAATAGGTTTTTCAGTATAACCATTTCTAAGAGTACTGAATGCAGGAACACTGATTAAAGGATTACCTTCAATGCTTAACTGATTTTTCTCTTCAATGTAAGTGATACTTTTATCAACATCTTTGTTATCAGCTATCCATCTAATACAAGCTCTTTTCAATGATTCAGGAACTAATAATTTATTTTTTCCATCTTCAATATATTTATCAGGCATTGCATCAATTATTCTTCTGATTTCTTTAATAGGATTACTATCTGTTGCAGTTAAATCTATTTCATCAATAGGATTATCCCCATCATCTTGTAATTTTTTAATAGCTCCATCCACTACTTTAAAACCAGTAGGTACACCAACTACAGAACTACTTTTATCCCCATAAATAAGAGTTCTTTCTAATGCTCTACCACATGCAGCACCAAACTGTTGAGTTAAAGTATTCATAAATCCTTTGCCCTCAATGTTTCTTCTAAGAGCTGTTCTATGAATACCAGTTAATGCTCTGAGTTCTTCACATTCATAAGATCTATCTAAAAAGATAGGATTTTGATCATCTTCTAAAACTTGAGGAACTCCATTAATTCTACCTGCTTCTAATTCAAGATTAAAGGACATTGTATCAACTACTCCTTTATCATTATCTACAGGAACCATTTTAATATTACTTAAAAAAGTTGTTGATGATTCCATTGCTTGAATAAATTTATCAAGTTTTTCAGCTTGCAATACTCCGTTATTTAATTTTCCAGAACCCACACCAATATCTACAAATTTGACTACTCCAAAATTTTGATTGGATATGATTCTATTTTTAATTTCTTTTTCAACTGTTGCCATTGACATTATTTCAACTCCTATTTTTTTGGAAGACCATTTGCTTGACGGCCTACTCTTTCTAATAAACTTTCTTCAGGTGCGGATTTTTTTACTAGGTCAGGATCTACTTCTTGACTTTCAAGTTCTTCTTCAGCTTCCTCTTCAGGTTCTTCTAAATTTTCTTTAGGTGTAGATTTAGCAACTGTTTCTGCAGCTGGTGTTTCTTCACCTTCAGGTTCTTCTTCTTGATTTTCAATTTTATTTAATCTTGTTTCTATCTTATCGATTTTTTCTAAAGCGTTATCGATTTTAGCTTCAAGAGTATCTTCTTCATTTTTTTCTTCATTTTTCTCTGGGTTTTTTTCAGGTATTCCTTCCTGTTTTACTGGAGATTCAGGAGCTGTTTTATGGACTAATCCACCAAACAATCTCTCAAAGAAACTCTCAGACATTGTTACATTATTTTTTTCATTTTCATTTTCATCATTTGTCATTGAATCCACCTCTAAATCAATATATTTTTTAACAAATTCTTCATCATCCTCATACACCTTAAAAGTAGCTAAAGGTTGACTTGGCTTATCTACTGCACTTACTGTTGCAGGTGACCAACCACGATCTTCAATATCTTTAAAAGTCATTAATCTACCTTCTTTTTTAGGAATTTTAACTCCTCTTCTCATTTCTTCAACACTTTTTTTAGGTGCTGCAGTAACACTCCAACCAGTATATTCACCATCACGAATTGCTTGTTCAATTTCAGGATCTATTATTTCACCAGTTATCATCCACGTGTTTTTAGGAAGAGTTTTTCCATCAAAAATAGATTCAGATTCTGTACGATATGATTCTAAACATTTAGCTATAGGTTGTAGAGAATGTTGTACATCTATTGTTTGACCTAACCTGTTGAATGTGAGAATAGCATATCCTATTTCTTCATCTGATAAAACTTCACCAATTATATCAGGCATTCCAGGTACACAAACTGGGCCTTTTACAATCAAAATAAATCACCACTTTTATAATATTTTTTTTATATAGCTATCGCTATGACAGGCTTTTAATAAATTATGGAAAAATTAGTGATAGCTATTTGCACATGAAAATTATGTGTTTTAAAATTTGATTGAAGAAAAATTTTTGTGTTCTTCAATATGTAGCGAGGACAATTTTCAGTAAAAACTAATTGTGTCCTTCAATAGTAGGAGTGGAAAGTTAGAAAAAAGTTATTATATATTGAACATTAAAATTGCAACTGCAAAAAATAATTTTAAAAATGTATAAAAAAAAATAGGAAAAATATTAAAAAAAGATAAAATATTTATTCTTCAGTGACCTCTTTAATCATAGGACGGAATTCAGGAAACTCATCAATAAAATTAGTTGCATCTTGATAAACTTTATCTATGTAATCTGGAATTTCTAATCTTTTTTCTTCCACTCTTTGTTTATCATATAATCTAGAATAATCTAAATTATTATTCCATTTATTAATAAGAGCATGTTTAAAATCTGGAGTTAATCCCCATAATTGAGAAGTAATTAAAGAAGGTATAGCTTTATCATAATTTAATATTGTATTAACATATTTTTTAGGCATGTTCTTAAAAAATGATGTATTCCATGTGATATATTTGTGCATAAATATTCTTTAACCTCCAAGCTATTTAATTAATTATAATATTTGTATTTAATAATATTTAAAAATTTAATTTTATTTTATAAACTCCCATAAATAATATTTTCCTTCATTTTTAATTAGTTTTAATTTAGATCCTTTAGGCAATAATACTTCCATATCTTTAGGAGTCATTGATATATCTTCCAAGTAAGGAACTTTAGTTCCTTTTTTAATTAATATATCATGAATATATTCCCCATAATCTGTTTTATTTCGTGATATACTAGTTGATAATAAACTTTCAGAAACATATATTCCTTCAATAGTTTTACTTATCATGTAATCTGTCTGTTCTCTTCTAGTAACAATGATATTTTCTTTAACCTTTTTAGCACTAGGAACAATCTTATCCGAATATTGTTTATATTCTTCAAATGTTAAACCAACATTTACAAAAGTAGGTTTTGTTTTTAATATTTTTATTAATTCTTTGTATTGTTTAGCATTATTATTCCTTAAAGCTTTATCTCCTTTACCAGTATAAATTTGTGTAGCTGAAACAATTTCTTTAGATTGTGATTTAATACTCTGTTTATTAATAATATTTTTATTATTATTACTAATATTAACATAAGTTCTATTATTATAATTAATAGTTCTTGGAAAATCTAAAGCTATATTTGTCTTAGTTTGAGGTTTGTTTGTAGTAGGAATAAGATTAGTTAAGCTATTTTTAACTTTATCTTTAGTAGTTGTTCTAGAACTATTAGAACCACTATTACTTCTAGAACTCTTTTTATAGTTATCTGGTTTAGAATCAGTATAATCTAAGTAGCAATGACAGTTAGCTACATTTTCAGCACCACCAGCTAAATCTCCTGGATACATCAGGTAAGCTTTGTAAGATCCATAAATTTCAAATGGTTCATCAATTTCAACACTATTAATAAGTTTTGCACGATGCCAAGCTCTTGATTTACCTCTGCTACGTCCATTCATCCATATTTTATAGCCATAATTCATATTTAATGCTTCTTCTAAAGCTAAAGCATTAGTATTAGTATGAATTGCATCACCAATAATTTGATTAATTTTACGATATTGAATACCAGTAGGACTAAGAATCTTCTTTTTAGTTAAACCAGCTTTTTTAATTTGCTTAGCAGTCATACCTTTAGTATTAACAGTACGACCTGTTTTATCAACATATTTAACACTATAACTATTATTTTTATTCCTAACAAATTCATTTTTTAAAACATCTTTTAATTCTGTTTTATTCATAGCTGATTTACTAGTTTCTTTGAATAATTTCTCAGTAGCTTTACGAATATCATTAGAATTATTGATTAATCTGTTACTAACAATTTCAGAATAAATTTTAGCATTACTTTGTAATATCTTTTGAATATTTTTACTTTGAGTATTATATTGATAACTTTTAGCATCATTGTATAATGTTTCTTTAACTATTTTATGAGCTTCACTACGAATATCAGTAATTTTATATTTATTTACATTACCTTCTGTTAATTGTTTAATAACATTATTATTTATTTTATCTTGCAGATTATTAATCCGAGTATTACCTTTATTTAAATGAACATTACGTTTATTATCTGATTTAATTACTAAAAATTCTTGAATAGCTTGTGCAGTATAAGCAAAATTCAACAATCCTTTATTAGTAGTATTCATAAAAAATCATTCATTTATTTTATTTTCAAGATTATTTACAACATCAGATAATTTACTCTCAGGATCAGTAGGCTTATTATCACCATAAACAACAGAATCTAAAGATTGATTATTCATGAACCTTGAATTATAAAACTCATCTGATTCATCCATACTAAAACCATAAGCACTACAAAAAGTATTAACAAACTCACCAAGAGTAGCTCCACCATTTTGAAGAATATGAATACCAGTTTTTATTTTATCTTCTTCATTATCAAAATTAGGTTGAATCATCTCAAGAATAGTATCAGCAATACCAAAACAACTACGAATAATCTTTTTAGTAACAAAACTAGCTATTCTTCTTTGACTATTTCTAATAGTAGTATTACTATAATTTTTCAATAATTCTTTTGTTCTATTACTAGCTATACCTTCACTAGTTCCAGCACCTAACCTTTCTTTTGGAATTTTATGTATTTCACGTATTCTATTTCTTACACTTTCACTCAATTCTAAAAAACTACCCTCTTTCTTTTCATCACCAATTTTAGTTACATTTACTTGAACACCATCTTTTTCAGCTGAAGGTAAAACCATACACAATGCCGTTCCAGGAGTATTACTAATTTGTTGAAATTCTTTTTCTAAATCACTTTCCCATGCATCTAAAGCATCTTCTTTATTATCTTCATCATCACCAATATCTATAGTTCCAGTAACTGTAATCATATAATTAGGAATACCATGAGCATTAAAATGACCTTTCTGATAATTAATAATAGCATTATCAGTCATAATAGCTTCTATCTCAGAAATATAAACAGGTTTACCATAAACTTTAGATTCCTCACTTTTACGATTAAACCATATCAATTCATGAGCCTGATCTTCCAAAGACAAATTATCTTCAAAATCACCAGTATATTTATTTAATTTCTTAGTATCATCCTTCTTAAAAATCTTAAAATAAATTTCATTAGTACCAATCTTCTGAACAGCTCTTTCTTTATCTTTACACATCCTCAAATACAAACTATTCACATGATTTATCCCAATTAATTTACCAGCATCCTCTTTTAATAATTCCATTCCAGAAAAACCATATGTATCAAAATCTTCTACAAAACTTTCTAATTGTTCTTCAAAATCAAAATCTTCAATTAATCCTTCAAGATCATTATCAATTTCACCATCACAAACAATTTTTTTACCTGATAAAATTGTATCTTCAGCTTTAGTACTAATACATAAATCATGAAGACCAGACATTTCTCTTAAATCCCTTAGTAAAAAAGGATCATAAACTGGTTCAATAATTGTAGAACCATACTTCAATTCGTCTTCAACAAGTTCTTGAGATCTTACTTCATATTCTTCAAGCACACTTTTTATTACCGCATCTTTTAGAAAATTACTACTTACAATTTTCATTTTATATTTCACTCCTTTTTCTTTTTCTTAATTTTGTTATAGGTATAGAAGGATACAAACCTTCAACTAATAAACTAACAGAATCTACTCTATCATCATGAGTACTTTCATCATTAGATATTAATTTTTCACTAGGAAATTTCACAGCTTGTTTGATGAAAGTTTTTAACCATTTATTTTTAACAAAAAGAATCTTCTCTTGATTAATCTTTGGAACAACACGACCAGCACGAATAGATTTATTTTTATAAACTGGAATAAATTTAGTATTATACTCTTCAAATTCAACAGTCCAATATTTTGTTAATTGTTTACCTGCCATTGCAGGTTGTTTTTCAATCCAATTAACATGATCATCATTTTGATCCATAACTCTTTTCATACTTTTTTCAAGTTTACCTGGATTCTTTTTAAAACTATCCTGCCCATTAATTACAGCTATTTTCTCTTTAAAAATAGTTGATTTACTGTAAGCAGTATAATCAGCTCTAGGTTTTTCAGTATTAGCTATATCCCAAGATAATACTTTATTAACTACATCCCATTCAGTTAACAATTCATCATATTCTTGCTTGCTAATAGAATGATCCCAAATCAAATCATAATCAAAAACATCACCAGATTTTCTTTCATAATCCCAATTACCTATCTGATACTGATAATCAGCTGGACTTAATTCTTTCAAATTTTCAAGATAAGATTCTCTTTCATCTTTAACATAAGGATTATGCCATAAATTCATTTCAAAAAAAGGAAATTCTCCTTTAACAAATTTATCATTTAAATATTGACTTCCCTCACCTTCACTAGGATTACTAATATAATACAAAGCCAAAGGAAATTTAGTTAACCCAGCTGTAGGTCTTAAACTACGATTTAAAAATCTTAAACAAATCTCAAATAATTCACTAGCCTCATCAACAATGATTTTATGATAAGCACGACTTTTAAATTTATTTTTATCCTTTTCATGAAGCATATAAGAATAAAATATTTTAGCATTATTCTTATGATTTATAAAAACCCTTTTAGATTGATTCCATTCAATATAAGGAAAAGCCTGAGTCCATTCATTAATATATTCTACTATTCCACCAGTAGCTATTACATCATCATAAGTTCTACGAACAATTAAACAACGATAATTAGGAACTTCAAAATGTTGTAATGCAAGAATAGCTCCAAGCATTGATTTACCACTCCAAGCAGAACCACCTAACAATTTTCTTTTACTTCTACTAGCTATTGCATACAACTGCCGATTATAAGGTTTAACTGGAATAAAAGGATTCTTAAAAATAGTTCTTTGAAGTAATTTCTTTTGATTATAATCTAAACTTGATTTGGAATAATTTATCCTCATAGTTGATCAACAAAATTATCATCTTCATCATTAATTTTCAACAAGTCCTCAAGTTCATCATCATCCAAAGAAACAATATTTTTACTTTCAATTTCATTCACAATATTCACTTCAGTATCCGAATGACCCAGCAATTTAGCTTTTTCACCAAACAAACCAATAAGTATTCTACCTTTCTGATAATTAGTCATATCATTAAAATCAATATTAGAAGCATCTTCAATCAAATTATCAATCTTATTAATATCTTCAACATATTCAGAAACAGCATTATCCTTTTTCTTTTGTGACTGCTCTTCATTATACATCACAATAGCTTCAGTTTTAACATTCAACTTACTATTCTTATACCTTCGGATACTACTCTCAGAAATACTCTCATTATATTCATCCTTCAAATAATTAGATACAAAACCAGCAGGTTTACCATCTAATAATAAATCATCAATTTCATCTCTATGCTTAGACCTCTCAACTTTACTAACAGGAGGCACACACATCACCACCAAATAACACAATAATTACCCCAAAATAATATTACTCATCAAAACCACCACTAAAAAAATTATCCCAAAAAAAATAGCTATTAAATTTTTTTTATTATTATATCATTTCTATTAGTTTGGTTACTAAGAATGTTATTATTCCACCTAACACTACCATTAATGCTGTGAATCCAAATTTAAAATTATTTATAGTGGTTTCTAGACTTGTTACTACTATGTTGAGTTTGTCTAGTGTTTCATCTAGTTTTTCCATTCTACAATGGGTTTCTGTTTCTACTTTTTTTATACCTTCTTGAAGTTTTTGTATATTTTTTTGTTTAGTGTCTAGTCTGTTTTCTATTAGTGAGATCCTGGTTTCTTGTTTACAGTTGTCTGTGTTTTTATGCTCCTTCATCTGTGTCATCGTCCATTTCTTCGTTTTTGTTGCAAGAATATCCACAAGTATCATTATTATTTTTTGTGAATATTGTGTTAGGATATTTTGCATCAAGTATTCCTAATATCAAAAATAGTATACTTACTATTATTGCTACAAGAGTGTTTCCTGTTGCTTCGTCAATCCCCACATATGGAGCTATTAACATTACTCCAAGTTTTATTATGGTAGTGAGATTACCACTGATATTATTTTTTAACATATTTATCGATTTATTATACTCCATTTTTTTTGATTTATATTATGAAAATTAATTAAATTTAAAAATAAAAAGGTGTCATGGAGGGAGGTTTAAACTCCCAATTGAAATTGGTAAAAAGGAAAACTAAAAACATAAAAGAATGTATTATTATAAGGAGGGAAAATCCATCAAATATATATTCTTTTTTTTATTAAAAAAAATTATTTTTATCTATATTCTTTTTTTTATTATAATATTTTTTTCCATGACATTTACGAAAAAGATTGTGAAGATAAAAAGAAAATATTTTATTTTATAAGATTATTTATAATAAAACTGGATAATATTTTATTTTTTTTTGGATGATAAATTAGGCGAAGTAAAAGCATATTAAAAATGCAACATAGTTATTCGTTAAACAGAAGAGACAAGTTATTAAATTTTTCAAGTACCAAACCACAGTTAATACAATATTTTTCATCGTGGATATGGTCATATAATAGTCGTGTTTCACGTTCACATTCAGGACATTTCCAATCATGTTGTAGTGTCTTGAATTTAGCAAAATTTGAAACCAATGTTATAAACAATCCTCCATCACTGATTAAAATATTATATTTTTTTATATCTTCAATAGTAGGAGTGGAAAGTTAGAAAAAAAATAGAATTAATACAATATAATATTTTAAAAAATTTCAAGTATACAAAAATATCTTATAGTTAAAAAAAAAGAGGAAAAAAAATAATTCTAATATAATTTTAATCTGTGTTTTTCTTTATGTATCAATACTAATTCCAATTCAAAATCAGTATTCCTTTTACAACCTAAACTACTAGAACCTAAACCTTCATTTTGAACATACATTCTCCTATATTTTCTACTATAAATTGCTTTCTGTTCCATTACCGCATATTTACTACACTCAGGACTGCAATACATTTGCCTATTATGATTTTTAATAAATTCTTTCCCACACCATTTACAACGACTCATAACAACATTCCACCCTCTACAATTAGTATTTATTGAATAGCTATTTCTTCAAACATTACAGTATCACAATTATTACATTTAAATTTCAAAACTATACCTTCTAAGTTTTCACTTCTTGATGATGTTATTCTTAATAATCCATGTTTACATCTTGGACAATTCTTAAGATCCTCACCAATCATTGTTCTTGCCCTTCTTGAAAATTTTGTAAAAACAAGAATACTTTACGAACATCTTTTTCTTTCACACCTGTTCGTTTTACAACGAATGGTATAACTATTTCTAACTCCATAGGCAACACTTCAGTATTATCATTATTAAAAAAATTCATAAAAATATCATGCCTCCTTATCCCATTTTAATCTAGATAATTCATCTTCAATCTTATACTTTTTACTTAAATCCCAACTGATACTGCGATACAATTCCACTGCTTTCTGCACATTTGTTTCAGAACAATAACCATAATCACTAAATCTTTTTTTATGAATCATTTTATCAATAATCCATCGTTTATCTTTATCTCTAAAATGATAATTTTTAGGCTTCTTTTTACAATAATTTTGTGAATGCTTTTTCACTAACCTAACACTAGATTGCACCTGACCAATCGTTAAATCTAATTTTTCTTGAATTTCTTTGTAAGTAGACCCAGTTTCATATAATTTTTTCACCTGGTCATACCTGTTATTATCACCATTAACTACTTTGAAATTCATACAAACATACCATCCTCGTCTTTTTTAGATTTTATAACACCAATTTCCCTTGTACCATCAATATAATAATAACTAATTCTTAGGTTTTCTTTTGTATAATCAATCAATAATTTAGAAATATCAATATCATTTGCACCTAAAACCTCATCAGCAAGTAGAACACATAGAGTATTAAAACACATATTTGATTTACTAAAAAATAATTTAAGATTAGGCCATGACTGCCTTTTCTGCTTAACACACAATGAAATAACTTGCTCATTTAAATCAGTATTAGATTCTAATACAAATTCTGTATTACTATCGTTTCCTATTATTTTGAAATAAGTTATTTTATATCCTTTATTTTTTTCTTCTTCTTTTTTCAGAAAATTATAAACATCCACCACATTCATATTTTCACTCGCGGTAATTCTTCTAGTTTCCCTCGTGCAAGATCATCATAACTGTATCGTCTATGCACATACTGATCACAAATACTACAACGCAAATCCAAGCACATATACTCATCACCAGATGAATGTCCAGCTGGTAATAATGCATGACCGCACTCTGGGCACACACCATACTCACGGAAACTCATTTTAAATAACTTCCTGGATTTTCATTTAACTCAGCAAGAACACTATCAACAAAAAAATGTAATAAAATAGGATCATTATCATTATCAACAAAACAATTACCTTCTTCATTATAATCAGTAGACTGTAATAGATTATCAATAAATACAAAGATCTTTGTTTTATTAAAATCATGTATATTGAAAACTTGTTTCTCAACTTTTTCATATATTCTTGTTCGGTGTTTTTGAAGTATTCCTCTTTTCTTGATAAAAGGAGTTACAAATTTAAGCTGCATCTTTTATTCCTCTTTTTTATGAAAATTTAATTAAATTAGTTCCAACAAATCAAATATTCACCAACAAAAAGGAGGTGAAAATATATGAAAATGAAACCAGTAAGCTCAAGTAATTTAAATTCTGTAGGATACGAATCAAGTTCTAAAAAATTAAGAATTGAATTCCATAGTGGGGGTCTTTATGAATATTCAGGAGTTCCATCATCAACATATGATAGTTTAATGTCTGCAAGCTCCAAAGGTAGTTATTTCCATAATAACATTAAAGACAGATACCCTACATCTAAATTAAGATAAAAAGAATCATTACTACTGATTCTTTTTTATTTTTTTTATTTCATCCCCTAATTCCTTAATTAAATTTTTATAATTTAATCTAAAATTTTCTTTATTTCGTTTATTATCAGAAGCATATAAACCATTTAAAAAATTAAATTCATGCTCTGCTTTTTCTAATATTTTTAGCAAATTATTCATTTTTGATTTCTCCATTCCAATTTTATTATATTTAAAAGTATTGGTTCAAGTGTATTACATTAAATTAAATTAAAAATTATTAATAAATAATAATAATAATAATAATAATAATAATA
>JAHKLT010000033.1 GCA_020854915.1 Methanobacteriaceae archaeon
AAAACATGCATTTATATGAAAAAGTTTAGTAACACACTATAATATTTATATATAAATAAAACATGCATTTATATGAAAAAGTTTAGTAACACACTATAATATTTATATATAAATAAAACATGCATTTATATGAAAAAGTTTGGTAACACACTATAAAAGTAAGAATGATACAATTCCTAGATTAATTCATCATCTAATTGGTGAATCATAGTGTTTAGGTTCTTTTCTTACTTAACAAAAACTATTATTTTTAAATTATTTAAGAAATAGCTGAACTATCTTTTTTTTTAATATTAGTTAATATTAAAGGAATTATAACGAGTATAAGAACTAAAATAAGTACAATAATATTTTCTTCAATACTACTAGTTAAAATATTATCATATGCTCCTTTAATAAGTAAAATACTTAAAACAACAGGTAAAACATATTTAACAATATTTTTCCACCAATTACCTATTTTAATAAAGGAATTTTCATTTAATAAATCCATTAAATCATCAATAGAATAGAACCATCCAAATATTACACATTCTAAAACTATTCCTAAAATTAAAGCAACATTATTTAAAAATGAATCATAAACAATTAATAAATAGCTCCCAAATCCTGTTGAAAAGACCATAGAAGCTAAGAATCCAATAGTACAAATTAATGTTGTAGATTTTTTTCTTGAAAAGTCAAATTTTTCACTAATAGAATGTGTAAATGGTTCAATTAATGAAATAATAGAAATTATACCTACAAATAATATACATAAGAAGAACATTGGACCAAGAATATATGCAACATCCCCCATCGCATTAAAAACCTGAGGAAGTGCTATAAATGCTATTCCTTTTCCTTGACTTATTATGTTATATAATTGAATTTCACCAAAAATACCCATAAAACCTAATATTGAAAAAATACCTATTGTATTAAAAATTTCAAAGCCAGAATTAATTATCAATACAATAAAAGTATTCTTAACTAATTTTGCACCTTTAGGTAAATAGCTAGAGTAAGTTATTAAAATTCCCACACCTAATGAAAGTGAGAATAAAGTTTGTCCAAAAGCTGCAATCCATACATCTAGATTTAATAAAACATTCCAATCTGGAGAAAACATTGTTTTATACCCCATAGATGCACCAGGCAAGGTTAAAGAATATAAAACAAATATAGTAACCATAATAAATAATAAAGGAACTAATATTTTACTAATTTTAGATATTCCTTTATTAATATTTTTATGGGAAATAAGCCATATTATAACCCAAGCTATACACGTACCCATAAAAACTAGAGGAGAAATCAAAAATAATCCATTTAAAGAATCATCCCTCATCAAAATATCATTTGCAAAAAATAAATTAGGATCTGATCCCCATCCTTTAAAAAAACTTAAAAATAAATATATTAAGTCCCATCCAATAATTGTAGCATGGTATAAAACTATTAAAAAAATAGTTAACAAAATAAACCATGCAAGATATTCAAATTTTGGTTTAATTTTATAAAAAATATTTATAAACGATTTTTTAAATCTATAACCAATAACATGCTCCAATAATGAAAAAGAGAAACCTAAAATGAGAACAGCTATAATATATGGGATTAAAAATGACCATCCACCATTAGAATATAATACATATGGAAATCTCCAAATATTCCCAAGGCCAATAGCAGCCCCTGTCATAACCATTAAATATCCAAAATTGCTATTCCAACGATTTTTAGTAGTTTCACTCATCTCCATCCTCATTAATAGCTATTTCTTCATTATTAGTAGAAAATAGTTGATTTAACATCCATTCAGAGTCATATTCTTTTATATCATCATAACCTTGACCCATACCTAAAAATAGTATTGGTTTTTTAATTACATACCCAATAGAAAGAGATGCACCACCTTTACTATCTGCATCAGCTTTAGTTAATATAACACCATCAACACCAATAGCATCGTTAAACTTACTAGCTTGTTCTGTTGCATCATTTCCTGTTAAAGCATCACCTACAAAAACTACAAGATCAGGTTTAGCTACCCTATTAATTTTTTTCATCTCATCCATAAGATTAGTATTATTCTGCATTCTACCTGCTGTATCAATTAAAACAAGTTCTTTATTTTTAGATTTTGCATGTTCAACAGCATCATAAGCAACTGCAGCAGGATCAGAACCCTTTTGATGTTTTATAATCTTAATATCTAAATTTTCCGCATGATGAGAAATCTGTTCAATAGCTCCAGCCCTAAAAGTATCTGAAGCAGCTATTACAGGAGTATATCCTTTTTTAAGATAATAGTTAGCTATTTTACCAATAGTTGTAGTTTTACCAGTACCATTAATTCCAACAAACATAATGACTAAAGGCTCTCCATTAGCTTTTTTCTCTTCAATCATTTCAGTCATTGTTTTTCCAGGAATATCAATGATTTTAGATACTGCATTTCTTAAAGCTTCAAAAGTATATTCTTGAATATCATTACTTCTTTTAATCTTTTGACCAATTAAATCATTTTTAACAGAATCAACAACTGTGTTTGCAACATCAATAGCTACATCACCTTCTAAAAGACCCATTTCAAGTTCCCACAATATATCTTCAACATGTTTTTCAGATATTGTTTTCTCTCGAATGAATGAAAATATTCCTGATTTTTCATTATCTTTATCTTTTTTTATCTTAGAAAGAAAACCAGATTTTTCAGATTCTTCTTCAACATTTTCATCTACATCAAGATTAGAAACTTCATCTACAAATTCTTCATCATTAGACTCAGAAACCTTATCTTTTTTAAACCGAGACCAGAAACCAGATTTTTTAGTAGAAGAATCATCTTTAATACTATCATCTACATCTATTTGATTAGAACCTGTATCTTCCTTGGAATCATCTTTATTATCTTTTTTGAATCTAGAAAAAAATCTTGATTTTTTTTCATTAACTTCATCTTCAGATTTTTTTATTGTATCTAAATGTTTTTGATTTTCAATAATTTCTTCTAAATCTTTTCCAGATTCCATTTTAGAAGGTTCATCAAAAGGTTCTGCAATTTCCTTTTCAGTTTCTTCTATTAATTCTTCGTCTTCCTTAATAACTTCATCTAATGGAATATCATCCTTACTTTCAGTGATGTCTGAATTTGCATTTTTTTTCTTTCTAAAAGATGATAAAAATCCAGTCTTTTCTTTATTATTTGAATCATTAATTTTATTATCTGATTCTGTTTTTATATCTTTAGAATCTTCTATATTATTTTCTTCTTTAGCTTCTTCTTTTAATTCATCAGTTAATTTATTACTAGTTCTTGAAAATTTCTTTTTTAATGATTCAAACAAATTAATACCATCCTAAATTAGTAGTACTTATTAAAAATTATATAAAAAAAGTATATATTAAAAATTAAAAAATAAATTTTATTGTGTTTGAGTTTTAGACATCAATTGTTCAGCTTGAGGAGAGAGTTTTGCTAAAATATCAGAAACCTGTTGTAAGTTAGCAAGCATTTTATCTAAATTCTCTTCAAGATCCTTTTTTTGAGTAGAAATTGTTTCTTTTGCACCTTCAACGTCTTTAGCAACAGCTACACCTGAACCAATACTCATGATAACTTCATTAGTATTTTTTATTTCTCCTTTCATAAAAGAACCAGCACCTAATGGTACAAAAGCTTCAACAGAATCTTTCTCTTTTAAATCATCTAAAGTATTTTCTAAAACTTTTACTTCAGTAATAGAAGAGCGAATCATATCAATTTGCTGTTGAATTAAATCAGATTGTTGTTTGTACATATTAATTTCATTTGCTAATTCTTCTAATTTTTGCTGGTCTTCCATTATAACACCTTTTTAATTATAAAATTTGTTTAAGAATAGGATCAGTAACATCATCACTACTAATCTCTTTTATATTTTTAATAAAAATTTGATTATTATTTATTCTATGTTTACTTCCAAATTGAGAATTAATCTTATCTTTAATATCATCTTCAGAAGTTCCTTTTAATTCTTTAGTAAATTTTTGAGTATCATCACCTAATACAAATCTACCTTTAACTCTATAAATTTTAGTAATCATATTTTTCCCTCAGAATATTTAAAAAGCCTCTAAAAATCCTAATGCTTCTTCAATTCTAGCCATTTCTGGACCAGTACTGTTTTCAGCAACAATAGCTCCTTTTGTATTAGCTATACAACATGCACCTACAAAAGATATTCCTCTACCAACAGTACCCACATTTCCTTCAACAGCAAAAATTTCCTTAGCATATTCAAGTTCTTTAGGACTTGCATTTTTATCTATTAAAAAACCATTATTTGTAACAGTAATTAAAGAACCAATAATATCCTTACCAATAATTGAGCTATTTTTAACATCAATATCTAATGTATCTTCTATAACTTCAATAGATTCACTAGAAATAAAAGGACTAGCTATTCCTCCAACATCATTAACTGCTACAATATTACCTACAGCAGAATATTTATCTGGAAGTTTTGCTACATTTAAACCATAATCCACTAATACTTTAATTTCTCTATCAAAAGTATAAGGAGAAACAATAATACCTTTAGAATTAGCTATAGCTAAAGATCCAATGAGATTACTTCCAGAAATGGAAGATTTAATGATATCTACTTCTAGAACTTCTTTTATTTGATTAATTTTATCATCAGCAAGATTAAATGGGACGATAGCTACATCTTCTGTAACTAATATAAAAACTCCCAAATTAGGATTTCCTACAATATCTAATCTTTTTAACATTTAATTACCTTTTTTAAAATTATTCAGATAATGTAGCTTCAACTACCCCATCATCATCTTTTGTAGCTTTAACAGTTATTTTAGAAGGAATTTTTTGAATACCTCTTGTCCATACTTCTTCATTAATAGAAGGGTCAATAATAACTTCTTCAGCTTTCATATGTTTAATTAAAAAATTTTTAATTTCTCTAATAGCTCTTGGAGCTCTTATAGTTCTTTGAACTCTTTTAGCATTCCTAAGTGGAATTGTATAAACTCTTTCCATAAAAAATCCCCCTATACTTTAAGACTATTCCTTCTCCAATGTCTTGGTTTAGGTTTATATCTAAGATTTCTATTAGTTTTACCATAAGCCCAAATAGGAATTCTTCTATTTTGCTTATTTGCTTTTGCCATTCTCAACTTTTTAGGTAATACTTTATTTCTACTCATTTAATCACCATATAATAATTATTTGTATCCAATAACACGTGATTGATAGTGTTCAGGAAACATTTCACAAGATCTTTCATTTTTTTCATCGATTAAGATTCGAATTTCAACTTCATAGTCAGAATTATTATCTTTATTACTTTTCTCATTTGAAAGTTCGAAAATTTTTGATGTTAAGAAATTTATTGATTTATAACCAAAACTATCTAAATTTATATATTGAATATCATTTTTATCTTCTAAACTTCTAATTTGATTTTTATTAAATTTAGGAGTTTTATCATCCCGACGAGTTCCGTCAGCTACAACAGGATATATCTGAGCCATATATTCAATAGCTTCTTTATGAATTATGTTTATTCCTTCATTTGGAAACATATTATCAATAATAACATCTGTTGCATTGTCTAAAATTTTAAAATCCATTTTTAAAATTTTATGATCAAAACCTAATATTTTAGCAGTATTTTGTGCAGGTAAATAAGAATCATAAACCCCAAAATTAGCAGTGCATAATTCTACATCAAAACCTAGCTTTTTAAGTGTAAAAGCTATAAGTGAGCTGTCTTTTCCTCCACTATATAAAACACCTGCTTTCATTTTCTTGTAATGTTTATATCTCTTTTTTGACCTGAAATTTGTTTTAAGAGTACTTTTAATTGTTCATCAGTAACTTTTCCTCTTAAACTTCCTGATTGGGCAGATTGAATCAATTGCATTTCAATTTGCTGAACAAGCTCTTGTTTTGTTAACTTTAAATTAGATAACCTATTACGAGCTTCAGTTGTCAAAATTTGTGCTAGAACTTGTTTCTTTTGAGCTTCCATTTCTTGTTGCATTTGTTGCTGTTGTAATTGTTGCTGAGCCTGTTGTTGATTTGGATCAGCATTCATAGCTTGTTGACGTTCCAATTCAGCCATTCTTTTACGTCGTATTTCTTCAAGATCACTCATTTAAAACTCTCCAAATATATTTTAATTAATATTTTGCAAGATCAGGAATATTTTTAATGATTTCAGAAGAATTTTTATCTAAAAAAGATCTTCCAGATGGTGTTATTATCCTTCCACCTTCTACTTTCTCAACAAATCCTGCATCTTCTAATTGATGTAAAGCACCTCTAACAATAGCTCCACTACCCTTCCTAAATACTTCAGGAGTAACTCCACGGTCTTTTTTACCACCGTAAAAAGTTCTTAAACTAATAACTCCAACAGGACCATCAATATACACTCTTCTTAAAATAGATGCACATCTTACATACCACCAAGAACTGTTTTCTGGTTTTCTTTCTTTATGAACTCCAGTTTTAACAAAAACAGACCATTCCGGTGGGTTTATCTTATCATTATTCTCTAATTCAGCTGCAGTTTGATTTATTAATATTTCTGCAGGAACATCATATACAGTAGTCATTTTAATTCTCCAATAATTAAATTATTTTCTCTTAATCAACTGTAAATTTAAGACCTTGGTCAAATTCTTAAATCCATTGGCCTGTAACTCTAAATTTAAGTAATATTTAAGATTTTTTTTTGTAAATAACAGCAACATTCCCTCTTAAATCAATAAGTTGGGATCTAGTTTTTTCAACAATGCTGTTAATATAAGTTTCTTTATCACTGGCAATATTCTTTGCAAATTTCAATTTAATAATCTCATTTGCTTTAAGCTGACGTTTAATTTCATCGATGACATTGTCATTAATCGTAGCTTTGCCAATGTTAATAGTCATAGCGGAAAGAGCCCTATTCATCATTTCTTTTTTTGATTGATTCATTTTTAGTTCTCCTCCTATTTTTTTTCTCTTTGTAATAAGGAATTTTCATTACATGACCACATTCTACACATTTAATGTTAACTTTTTCGTTAACGAGCCGGACGGTAGAATTTGAGCCATAAGACAGGAATTTAAAACAATTTTTACAAAATCGCCTATTCCAATTTCGAGGAATCTTAGTATTATACTTAGTAGATAATTTCCTAGCTATTTGAACATAACGATGAGATCTCTCAGGATAATCATCGAATTCCTTTTCTGCACGTGAAAAAAGAATATTCATACGTTCTTTAGCAATATCAATCATCCACTTAGGTTTTTTTCCTCTACTCAATGATACCCCTCTCATAATTAATCAAATAACTATTTTAAATGAGATGTAATATTCAAAATCTTGAATTAAATAGATTTAAGCAATTTAAAACAAAATCCCTATAGTTATAAATAACAATTAGGTATAAGAAGAATATTAATGTAAAATTTGTTTTTCTAAGTTTATAAATCTTTTCTTGAACTATCAATATTTACAAACTTAAAATTTTTTTATTAATATTCTTTTAATTTTATTTTTCAATCTTTAAATTAGTTTTTTATTATATTAATAGATTAATCTTAGTTATTTCTATATAATACAAATAATAACAAAATTAATAAGTAAATTAATAATTTAAATTTAAGTTTAAACATTAATAAATTAATTAAAGTAAAATAAATAAAATTTTAATTAGTTTTGATTCTGATTTTGATAAAGTAAAAGGTTTAACAAGAATACATTGAAAAATCAGTTTATAAATCATATGAAAATAAAATATGATGCTTTTTAGAATGGATTAATTAAATTTAAAAATTTTGAATTATCCAATCCATATAATCAACTTGCCCTGGAGGATATTCTTTTTTATTATTAATAATGTCTAAAAAAATAGCTAAGATTTGATTTAAATCCAATGATGTTGTATCAATTTCATTTGTTTTAATTCCATGAATATCATAGGATTCATTAGAACAAATAGCTAAAGCTTCAGCTTCTAAGTTTTCATTAATCTTTTCAATAGAATAATTTCTCTTTAAAAGACGTTTTTTAAGAATATCTGGATCAAGTCTTAGAACAATAACTTTATCTGGATTAGAACAAAAATGTGAAAGATGGCCTTCAACAATAATTAATTTAAAACAATTATCTTCTAATTTAAAAAAATTATCTATTGTTTTTTGAAGAACAATATCTAATCTATCTATATCAATGATTTTATATTGTTTATTAAAGTCTTCATCAATAACTAAATCATTTTCAATAGCTAAATCATTAATTTTAATAAGTTTTACATTAAAATTATCTTCTAATTTATCAAATAAAAAGTTAGCTATTGTTGTTTTTCCAACACCAGGAGTTCCTGTAATAAAAATAGATTGATTAGTCATATTTTATTTTTTAAGAATTATTCTTAAAACATCTTCATCATCTAGTATATGATCTGGACCAACTTTTTGTCCTGGAAATTTAACAGAACTTCCCCAAATTTTAGCATGACGAAAATTTTTAACAAATTCTCTGTGTAATTTTCCACATGCATCAATAACAGATGAACCTTTTTTTAAAACTAAAGGATCTTCCATATCAGCTTTTTTACCTTGTGGTTTTAAGTATATACGTATTAAGTTAAGATTTTCAAAAATTTGTTCTTTTAAAAAATCAATATTCATGTCTTTATCTGCAGATATTGGAATAAATTCAGGAATTGATTTTTTAATTTCATCTAAGTATTGTTTATCTACAAGATCCACTTTATTTAAAAGTATTATCATTGGAACATATGATTTATTCCTATCAAGAACATCAATAAATTGATCGATACTTACATCATCCCTAAAAAGAATATCTGCATTATGCATACCATACTCATTTATAATAGATCTTATAGTTTTTTCATCTAAATGTGTTAAAGGAAGAGTTGATGAAACATTAACTCCCCCAATTCTTTTAGGATTAACAGTAACATCAGGTTTTTTTTCATTAGGCCTAATACCAATATTCCTAAGTTCTTTTAAAATAACATCTAAATGTTGTGGGTTAAATGTATCTAAAACAGCTACAATCAAGTCAGCAGTTCGAGCAACAGACAATATTTCTTTACCTCGACCTTTACCTCCAGAAGCACCAGTGATAATACCTGGAACATCAAAAATTTGAATTTTTGCATTACGATATTCCATTATTCCAGGAATAATATCCAAAGTAGTGAATTGATATGCTCCTACTTTACTTTCAGCATTAGTAATCTTATTAAGTAAAGTTGATTTACCTACAGAAGGAAATCCTACAAGTACTGCAGTAGCATCTCCAGTTTTTTTTACATGAAATCCTTGACCCTTATTTCCAGAACTACTTCTTTGAATAGCTTCTTCTTTAAGTTTAGAAATTTTTGCTTTTAATTTTCCAATATGGTGAGAAGTAGCTTTATTATAAGGTGTTTTTTGAATTTCTTCTTCTATAGATTTAATTTTATCCTCAATACCCATAAAAAATCACATAAAAAATAAAAAAAAAATTAAGTTTTAGATGAAGAATTAGTTATATTTGTTGAACCGTCTCCTCCACCACCAGCTACTGTATTATTAAATTGTACTTCCCACAATGTAATACCAGTATCCATGTGAACATTTTTGAAGATAGTTTGATTAGCTCCTCCTAAAAGATAGAGTTTAGTAAACATTGAATTTTCAAGTTCATTACTCATAAGAATAGGAGAAACGCTTTCTCCATTAACCATTAATAATAAAGTATAATTTGCATCATCTGAATCATTCAAAGTCTCGTTTTTAACTAAATATCCATTTTCGATCACAATCAGCTTGGAAGCATTAAGTGGATTGTAAGTAGTATTATTAATATGTATCTCACTTCCATTGTTAGCATTAACTGCTTCTGTATATGCAGTAGTTGTATTGTTTTTATCTCCTCTTTCTACAACAACATTAAATAAAATACCACTATCATTTAATATTGGTAATTTCTCAGTTGTATTGTTTTGTACCTTGAATTCTTCATTTGCAACATAATAGTTATAATGTTCTGAACTTTGATTATCGAAATCCCAATTACCAAAGTAGCTCCACCAACCAGCTTTTTGAAGCATATCTGAACTTGCAACAAATATAGTTGGTCTTGGATTATCAGGATGAGAGTATTGTATTACATCATCCGCTTCAGTACCACTTAAATTATATTTATCAACCATTGTATTTTTAGCATCTTCCTTTGTAAGAGGTAAAGTTTCAAGTAAAATTTCAGTAGATAAACCAGAATCACCATCAGTATAATTATTTAAAGCTTCAACAGATTTATCTCCCGTAGTATCAAGCATTCTAAAAATACCTGCAGATAGTTCTAGATTATCTGTAGTCATCGCTTGACCAAGCCAGAAAGCCCGTTCACCTGATTGGAAACCACCATCAAAAGTAGCTTGTCTATCAGCAGCAATCTCAAATACATAACCAAAATCCCACCAAGATATAATTACAGTGTCTTCAGGAGTATTATCCTCAATCCATTCCATAGCATTCCACATTGGATCACTAGTACCTGGAACAACAGAATTAGCAGTTTCATAAGCACCACAAATAGTAGGTGAAACTAAAGCTATACAAATTGCAAATACAACAATATATTTCTTAATTGGAATTTCCCTAATAAAAAATTGTTTATTTTTAGTTCCATAAATTAATAATGCTCCAATTAATACAATAGCAGCAAATAAGATAATACCATATTCCCTATTTATTTGCATTAAAGGATAAGCAGCTAAGAATGCAGCTACAAAATCGATTACCATCAACCAATTATTGTTATTTTGTTTATATTTTATGTAATCAACACAGTAACCAACAAATATTCCAGCTAAAAATGAAAATGGTAATACTAAAGTAGTAATAAATCTTGAACCTTGTGTTACAGCTACAATAGAAACTAGAGTCCATACAAAGAACAATGTTCCATACATTAAAGTTAATCTTTTGCTTTCATTAACATCATCAGTTTTAAAGAAATCTTCATCACCAAAAGGTAATTTAAACTTATTTTTCTCGTCTATTTTCCTAGAAGCAGCTTTTCTCTCAGATTTAGGAGGTTTTTTATTTTCATAAGATATTTTATTAGATTTCAATTTCCAGATTTTTTTTCCAAAGATATATAATACAATTAAAGAAGCAAATAAAATTGTTATACTTCCCATACCATTTACAACACCATTAGTATTAGCTAAAAATGCTGCACCCATTCCTCCTGAAAGTAATACAGGAATTTGCATCTCTGCAACAGAAACTAAAACATTTGGAAAAGCTACTGCATGTCTTGAAGCTGCTTGAAGTGAAAGTAAACTGAATAAACGATCAAAAATATTGAAAATTGCATCTGGACCTTTGAATAATGATAAACTAACTATTCCTAAAACAATAATTATCACAATAGATAAAAACTCTTTTTGATGAAATACATGTTTAATTCTTTCAACAAAGCTCTTAGAACTTGAATAACGATTTAATAATAGACTTAGAATTCCATATACAATTACAAATAGTCCCATTACACCAATGTAAAAAATGTAACCTGTCCATGAAATTGAAAACAAACCAATTGAAATTACTGATAAAATAGCAAATATTATTTTCAAAACAAGGTTTTTCGATCTCATACTCTCCATAAAGAATAAAATGAAAAATATTGAAAATATGAAATAAAACATATCCGTATCAAAAAATCCTGGAAATGTATGTGCAAAATAGTTTGGAGCCAATCCTATAAGTAATGTCGATACAATTGCACCATAATCATTCGTTAACCGTCTTGCAAATATATACGCTGGAATAACAGCTAAACATGAGATTAAAGCACCTGTCCAGAAAGCAACTTCTTTTACTGAATATGATCCACCAAATAAATCATATAAAAACGAAGTAACATAAACAATTCCCAGCTCATAATTTACTTCCAGCCCATCTGGAGATGCACGATGCATATCCATTTCCGTCCCATTAATAAAAGTATCTCCAACGTAACCATGTTCAATATAGTTTTCTGTAAGTCTTAAGTTATAATATGAATCCATTTCACTGAAATAAGGGAGTCCTGTAGAATCGACGTAATCTGCTCTAATATCTGTTGGAATAACATTAAGATCTGCAGCTGGAGCTCTTAATGCGAAAACAACTCCTAAGATTAGCAATATAAAAACTGCCGATTTAAGTATATCAAAAATTATTTTTCTCTTCATAAAATCCTCTGTCTTATTTTATTAATAAATAAAAATTAATACTTATTAAATAAAAGAATTTAAAACAGTATTAAAAATTATAATTATTATTAAAAATAAAAATATAAAACGAATAATATTTTTATTAAAAATAAATTTATATTTTTATATTATTAAATATTGTTATGTTTTTTAATTTTCATTATTTAAGCTTTTAAGTTCCTCAAGTGAAGAAGTATATCTACATTTAGGAAATCCTTTACAACCTACAAAATCACCATAGCGACCAGAACGTTTTAGTAAATCATTGCTACATTCAGGACATTTGCCTACAACCTCTGGATCATGTCTTTTAATGTTTTCTTTACCACAATTTGGATCCAAACACGCATGTTGGCGAGGTTTTCCAAAAGAAATTATAGGAAGATTACATTTTTCACATCTCTTTTTCAAGAAATTTGAACCTTTTGGGAAAGAATAAGTCACATCACAATCTGGATAATTAGAACAACCTACAAAATTACTCTTATTTTTAGGAGAATATTTTATAACAAGATTTCCACCACAAACACATTCACCAACAATTCTACTTTCCTGATAAGCATCATAAATTTTAGAACCTATTTTTGATTCGTTCTTTTCAATATCATCTAAAATAGATATTAATTCTTTTTTAGCTCCATCAACTACTTTATTTTTTGTAGTCTTATTTGTGTTAATACTTTTTAAATCTTTTTCAAGTTCACGTGTTAATTCTTCACTAGTTAAATCTTTACAGTAATCAATTAATGTATCAGTAATATTTTCCCCTAGTTGATTAACCTCTATTTTTTTACCAGATATATATTTCCTATCATATAATTTAGCTATTATATCTGCTCTAGTAGCTTTTGTTCCAAGCTCTCTTTTTTCAAGTTCTTTAATTAAAGATGCTTCATTATATCGTGCAGGAGGTTTTGTTTCTTTTTCTTCAGAAATAATTTCATTTACGCCAATAATGTCTCCAACATTAATATCTGGAAATTCTTCATTATCAATATTTTTAAATGGATAATGTTCTAACCATCCCATATGATAAACTCTTCTTCGTTTGAATGAAAATTTTTCATCAGATATCTCTAATTTAGTTTTCATTGTTTCAAACTTAGCATCCTCACAAAAAACACTTATAAATCTATAAACTACTAATTCATAAATTTTACGTTCATCTTTACCAAGATTTGAAGGTAAAACACCAGTAGGGTGAATTGCAGGGTGAGCTGCATCTTCTTTTTTACCTTCATTAGGTCTTAATTTAGATGGCATTTTAGAAATATGCTTTTTAAATTCTTCATCTTTTGATAGTTTTCCTAAAATACCTTTAAAACCTAAACTTTCTGGAAGTTTTTGAGAAGAAGTACGTGGATAAGAAGTAAATCCTTCAGTATACAAATTCTGAGCTATAACTTGAGTTTTTTTTGGAGAAAATCCAAAAACATTATAAGCTTCAGACTGTAATCCTCCTAAATTAAACGGAACTGGAGGTTTTGTGAGACTTTTACTTAATTTAATGTCTTTAACTATCGCATCTTCATTTTGACATTGATTAAGAATCTCTTCAGCCCTAGATTTATCAAAAATCTTACCATCTGAATGATCAGCAACTATATCCCCTTTTAATAATGCTTTAATAATCCAAAAAGGTTCTGGAACAAATTTTTTAATTTCTTTTTCTCTTTCAACTAAAATAGCTAAAGTAGGTGTTTGTACTCTACCTGCAGATAATTTTAAAAATCTTTTTTTAGCTTTATTCACGGATCTCATTAATGCTTTTGAAATATTAACTCCAAAAATAAAATCAACAATATGCCTTGCAATACCACTATCAACTTGATTTAAATCTAAATCTATTCTATTTTCATAGGATTCTAAAATATCTTGTTTAGTTAAGGTTGAAAATTTCATTCTTGAAACATTTTTTAATGAATTTTCACCAGAAGCATATTTTAAAGCATTATAACCAATCAATGTACCTTCAATATCATAATCACAAGCATGTATAAAAGAATCTGCATTTTTTGAGAATTTTTTAATAGCTAAATCATAATCTTTAACATATTTTTTATTTTTATCTAATTCATATAAAGGAGCCCAATGTAGATTCAAAAAAACTTTCTCTTTAGGATTATCAGGAGTTAAAGAATACAAATGACCTACTGCAGATAAAACAGTTATTTCTTTGTTTTCTTCTTCAATTTTCCAATAACCTACTTTTTTATTATATTTGTACTTTTTAGCTTTGCTTGATAAAGCCTGAGCAATTTTTTCTGCAGACTTTGGTTTTTCGCAAATAATAACTTCATGCATTATAAACACAACTTAAAACTTAATGAAAATTTTCATAATATTGATTACTTATCTAAATTTTTATAAATTAATCATATATTTAATACTTTCTATGAAAATATTTTTAATTTAAAATTAGTTAAATAAATTAAAACAAATAAGAAATAATAAAAAGAAATAAAAAATAAGGAAATTAGAATTTTCAATAAAAACCATAATAATTACTGCAATCAGCACAAATAGGATACTTTTTATACCTATAATAGCTTCCATCATCTGAATTTATGTTGAATTTTTTACCACACAAATAACAAATTTCGCAATTATCATTATCTTGAGATTCACTCATTTTTTAACCAAAATTAAAAAAAAGTAATTAAAATAGTAAAAATACTATTATCCAATATTGTATTTTTGTAAGAGTAAAAGTTCTTCGGTAGAAAGCTTTTTACCTTTTTTAAATTTATCGAATATAACTTCAGCTCTTTCTTTTTCCTCAGCATTTTTATTAGCACCAGAACCAGATTTTTTATCAGATTTCCTTCTTCTAGGTCTTTGATTACCAAGTTTTTTATTTATAACATGAATTTCACTTAAAACTTTCTTAAAATCTTCATGTTTAGCTGAAGCATTTTTTCTAGCTTCAATAAATTTTTTGTGTGCTTCATCACCAGCAGTTCGAATTTCATCAGTCTTTTTAAAGTAGACTAACATATTTTCATGCGCTTTCTGAGCTTTTTCTGAAAGTTCTACAACAACAGAGTGATGTTCTTCAGAATCTTTTTTAAGATCATTAGCTTCGCCTTTAATAGATTCATCTTCATGAATATCCATTAATTGTTTTCTAAGATCATTAGCATTTTTAACTAATTGGTTTTCCTTTTTAATATCTAAAACACGAGTTTCAATAATCTTATCGATTTTTTTAATCTCGTTTTCTATTTTAATTTTATCTTTTTTACCAGAAGACCATTCTAAATTTTTAATTTTATTGTTGACTTCATTACGTAATTTTTTAGCTTCTACAACTTCTTTGTTTACTTCATTACGTTCATTTCTATATTCAATAGCTTTATTTAAATTTTCTTTTAAAGAATCATTTAGTTGATCACGAATTTTACGTTGTTCTTTAGCTATTTGATTATATTCTTCCCTTTCATCAGCAATTTTAGAAATTAAAATTTCTCTTTCATCTTTTTGCTTTTTGACACCTTCCATAGTGTCTGCAAGATCAAAATCAGGTTCTGGTAATTTATCTTTTCGAGATTTAGGATTCTTTTTAGAAGATCTATCCTTAGATCCATCACCTTTAGATCCATCCTTAGATTCATCACCTTTAGATCCATCCTTAGATTCATCACCTTTAGATTCATCCTTAGATTCATCCTTAGATTCATCACCTTTAGATTCATCACCTTTAGATTCATCACCTTTAGATTCATCACCTTTAGATTCATCACCTTTAGAAGATTTTTCTTTTTTAGAACTTTCTTCATCAACAGAATTTTCAGTACGAGAATTTTCAGATGATTTACTTGTTATAACACTTAAAACATTAGTTAAATCATTGCCATCAACAATAACATTAGCTACTTCTTTTAAAGCAGGTTTAGCATTGAATGCAATTCCACAGTTAACAGCTTCAATCATGGAAATATCATTTGCTCCATCCCCTACTGCAATAATTTCATCTAATGAAATATCTTCATCTTCAATAAGAGAATTAAGAACATCTAATTTACTTCCTTCAACTAGTGGCCCTGTAACTTCTCCAGTTAATTCACCATCCTCAACAACTAATGAATTAGTAAAAATGTGGTCTATATCAAGTTTATTTTTTATTAGATCTCCAACTACATCAAAACTTCCACTAATAATAACTACTTCGAAACCATCTTTTTTTAGTGAAGAAATAGTTTCTTCAGCACCTTTCATTAAAGAAAGATTTTCAGCTAATTTTTCTAACTCTTCTGATGAAATTCCTTTAAGAAGTTTAACTCTATCTTTAATAGATGTTTCAAAATCAATTTCACCATTCATAGCTTTTTCAGTAATTTCTGAAATCTCTTTTTCTACATTTGCAAGTTTTCCAATCTCATCTATTGCTTCACCATCAATAATAACATTATCCAAGTCAAATACTATAAGTTTAATCAATCATACCACCAATTATAATAAGTCCAACTCGTGAAGTCTGTCATAAGCTCTTTCAACACCAAGCTTAGCATCTGCACGTGTTTTTGCTCCAGTACATACGACTTTACCAGAACCAAATAATAATAAAACGACCTTAGGGTCAGATAATCTATATACTAAACCTGGAAATTGTTCAGGTTCGTATTCAGTATCTTCTAACTCTAATGCCACAATTTCTAAATTTAATGTGGAATTTAAATTAGATGATGCAACAATATTTTGAATTTTTATCTCAAATTCAGTAGGTATATCAGCATCAATAGTTCTCATTAAATCCACTGTTTTTTTAATAGCTAATTTTGAATCTTCTATAGATTTTGCTCCAGTACAAACAAGTTTACCAGAACTAAAAATTAAAGCAGCAGTTTTAGGATCTTTGAGTTTGAATACTAATCCTGGAAACTGTTCACGATTAAAATCAACGCCTTCTAACGCTTTAGCAACATCAGTAAGGACTATATCTTTACCAATACTAGCAGAAGAAACAATATTTTCAATTTTTATATCGACATCAGTCAATTTAATAAACCTCCAACTATAGTTTTTAAAAAGTGAGTAAAGAATTTAAAAAAAATAAGTATGTTCAAATTTTTACTATATTGTTAATTTCATTTAAATACTATATAAACCTATTTATAACTAAAAAAAAATTTATTTAAAAAACTGTATATTAAAAAAATCATTCTAAAAAATTTAAAAAATGTCTTTTAAGATGAATATGAAATAGTCTGTGAAAAAAATGATAGAAGTAGAAATCAAAGCAAAAATAAATAACTTAAATAAAATTAAAGAAAAATTAAAAAATTTAAATATAGAACAATTAAAAATAGAATATCAAAAAGACATATACTTTAAAAGCCCAATAGTAAATTTCGCTAAAACAGATGAAGCTTTAAGATTGAGGAAAACAAAATCAAATAATGAAGAAAATATATATCTAACATATAAAGGATCTAAAATAGACAGTGAAAGTAAAACTAGAGAAGAAATAGAAATATCTATTGAAGATATTGAAAAAGCTAGTGAAATACTTAAAAAAATAGGATTCACACCAAGTGCAATTGTTAAAAAAAATAGAGAATATTATAAATATCAAGATTATACACTTAGTTTAGATTTTGTTGAAGGATTAAGTCCATATATAGAGATAGAATATATTTTAAATGATAAATCAAACTATGAAAGTGTTCAAAAAGAAATTTTTGAATTATTTAAAGAATTAGGAATTGAAGATGGATTTGAAAGAGATTCTTATTTAGAACTTTTAGAAAAAAAATAAAATAAATAGAAAAATAATTAAAATAAAAAATACAAAAATAAGGATTAATTTAAAATATAGAGATGTGTTGAAATTGAAATATTATATAAGCCCTTATAATAAAGAAGCACCATTAAAGTTTCCCGATAAAATTACAATATATGATACTACTTTAAGAGATGGTGAACAAACACCTGGTGTTTGTTTTAAAAAAGAAGAAAAATTAGAAATAGCTAAGAAGTTAGACCAGTTTAAAATTCATCAAATTGAAGCAGGATTTCCTATTGTTTCTGAACACGAACAAAAATCAATAAAAAATATAGTTAGAGAAGATTTAGATGCAAAGATTATAGCTCTTTCTAGATGTAAAAAAGAAGATATTGATGCTGCTTTAAAATGTGATGTTGATGGAGTTATAACCTTTATGGGAACATCAGACATCCATCTACAACATAAAATGAATATTTCAAGAGAAGAAGCAATTAATGTAGCTATGAATGCAATTGAATATGCAAAAGATCATGATTTATTTGTTGCATTCTCAGCAGAAGATGCTACAAGAACAGATTTAGACTTTTTAAAAAGAATTTATAAAAAAGCAGAAAGCTACAAAGTAGATAGAGTCCATATAGCAGATACTGTTGGAGCAATTACTCCTCAAGGAATAACATATCTGATAAGCGAACTTAGAAAAGATATTAAAACAGATATAGCTATGCACTGTCATAATGACTTTGGTTTAGCTGTAATAAATTCTATTACAGGAATTTTTGCTGGAGGAAATGCTATATCAACTACAGTAAATGGTATTGGTGAAAGAGCAGGAAATGCTTCTCTTGAAGAAGTGGTTATGAATTTTAAAATATTATACGGAAAAGATTTAGGTTTTAAAACAAAATATATTAAAGAATTATCTGAAATGGTTGCAAAATATAGTGAATTACCAATTCCATATAATAAATCTATTGTAGGTAGAAATGTTTTCAGACATGAATCTGGAATTCATGTAGATGCTGTTATTGAAGAACCTCTTACCTATGAACCATATATGCCAGAACTTGTAGGTCAAAAAAGACAGTTAGTATTAGGTAAGCATTCAGGTTGTAGGGCTGTTAAAGCAAAATTAGATGAATGTGGATTAGAAGTAACTAAAGATAAACTTTGTAAAATCGTTGAAAAAGTTAAAGAACAACGTGAAGAAGGAAAATATATTAATGATGAAGTTTTTGTTGAAATTGTAAAAAGTATTAATGAGGATTAATGTGAACTAAATGAATATTACTGAAAAAATTTTATCAAAAAAAGCAGGGTATGAAGTAAATCCTGGTGAAATAATAGAAATTAATGTAGATTTAGCTATGTCTCATGATGGTACTTCTCCACCAACGATTAAAAGTTTTGAAAAAATAACAGATAAAGTATGGGACAAAGAAAAAATAGCTATTGTTTTTGACCACAATATTCCAGCAAATACCATTGGTTCTTCTGAATTTCAAAAATTCACAAGAGATTTTATTAGAAAACAAGGAATAAAAAATCATTTCATACACGGAGAAGGTATTTGTCATCAAGTACTACCAGATAATGGATTAGTAGAACCTGGAAAAGTTATAGTGGGTGCTGATTCACATACTTGTACTTATGGAGCATTTGGTGCTTTTTCAACGGGAATGGGTGCAACTGACTTGTCTATGGTCTATGCTACAGGAAAAACATGGTTTATGGTACCTGAAGCTTTAAAATTGGAAGTAGTAGGTGAACTTAAACCTAATATTAAAGCAAAAGACATAATTTTACATTTAATAGGTGAGATTGGTGTAAATGGTGCAAATTACAAAACTACTGAATTTTGTGGAAGCATTATAAACCAAATTGACATTGAAGGTAGACAAACTATCTGTAATATGGCAATAGAAATGGGTGCAAAAAATGGAATTATCAATCCAGATCAAAAAACATTAGATTATGTATCTAAAAAAACTAAAAAACCAATAGATTCATTAAATATATTAAAGTCTGATGACGATGCAATATATAAAAAAGAAATTATCTTTGATATTAGTGATTTAGAACAACAAATAGCCTGTCCAAATGATGTAGACAATGTGAAACCAATCTCAAAAGTTGAAGGGACAAGTATTGATCAGTGTTTTATAGGTTCATGCACCAATGGTAGATTATCTGATTTGAAAGATGCAGCTGAAGTTTTAAAAGGTAAAAAAATTAATGAAAATGTAAGATTGATTATAGCTCCTGCATCACGAGAAATATATAAAAAAGCAATGGAAAAAGGTTATATGAAAATATTTATTGAATCTGGAGCTATTATATGTAATCCAGGGTGTGGACCTTGTCTTGGAGGACATATGGGCGTTTTATCAGAAAATGAAGTTTGTATATCCACAACAAATAGAAATTTCAAAGGGAGAATGGGAGATCCAAAATCAGAAGTATATTTATCTAATTCTGAAGTCGTTGCATCTTCAGCTATTGAAGGAATTATTACAAAACCAGATAATTTATAGTATTAAGTGAGATAATGGTAAATGAAGATAATGAAACTAATAAAAGATTAATTGAAAAAATTAATAGTGTTGAAAAAAATTATAATACTGATTTTTCAAATACACAAAAAATATTATTAACAACTGATGGATCTGTTACAGCTATTTTAGATGTTTTAAATGGAAAAATTGATTTAAAAACATTAGAGCAACACTTTGAAAAATCAACAAAAGAAATAGCTAAATTAATTAATATCAATCCTGGAGAAGATATAAATTATAGGGAAGTATTAATGTATAAAGATGAAAATCCACTAATTTATGCAATCTCATATATTCCAATAAAAAGACTAGATGGAAATTTTAAATCAGATTTAATAAGAGCAGATATTCCTATTGGAAGAATACTAAAAAAATATAATATTGAATCAAGAAGAGAAGTTAAAAATATTCAAGTTGAACCATCTAATTCTAAATTAGAAGAAATATTTAAAACAGATGCAGATCTACTAACTAGAGAGTATACTATTATAAAAAATGGAGAAATATTAATTTGGATAAAAGAAATTTTTCCAGTAAATAATTTTAAAGAAAATTAAAGGTGTTTAAATTGGGTGTTAAATTTAAAGATATTGTTGAATCTGATAAAATAAATTTTAAAGATTTAGAAGGAACTACAATAGCTATTGATGCTTATAATATAATATATCAATTTTTATCAAGTATAAGGCAACAAAATGGTCAACCATTAATGGATTTAGAAGGAAATATAACATCTCATTTAAGCGGTATTCTATACAGAAATTCATCTATAATTGACAAAGGTATAAAACTTATCTATGTTTTTGATGGAGAAAGTCATGTTTATAAACAAAAAACAATTAGTAAAAGACAAGAAATTAGAAGTGAATCTGAAAAAAAATGGAAAGATGCATTAGAAAGTGGAGATGATGATTTAGCTCGAAAATTTGCAATTAGATCTTCAAAAATATCTCCATATATATTAGACTCTTCTAAAAGATTACTAGATTTAATGGGAATACCTTATATACAAGCTAAAGGAGAAGGTGAAGCACAAGCAAGTTATCTAGTTCAAAAAGGTGATGCATGGGGTGTTGGTTCACAAGACTATGATTGTCTTTTATTTGGTGCTGATCAGATTGTAAGAAATTTAACATTAACAAACAATATTGGTGAGTTAGAACTTCTTAAGCTTAGAAATGTATTAAAAAAATTAGAAATCACAAGAGAAGATTTAATTAACATTGCAATACTTGTTGGAACAGATTTCAATGAAGGAGTTAAAGGAATTGGTGCTAAAAAAGGTTTAAAACTCCTAAAAGATAATAAAATCCAAAAAGCTATTGATGAATATGAAAAAAAATCTGATGAAGATATTGAATCTGTCAAAAACATTTTTTTAAATCCATATATCAATAAAGACTATAAAATCAAATGGAAAAAAGTAGATAAAGACGGAATTTTAGAATTTTTATGTGAACAACATGGTTTTTCAAAAGAAAGAGTTATTAATGCATCAAATAAACTCAAAAAATTAAATAACACTCAAAAAAGCTTAGAAGACTGGTTTTAATTATAATTAGCAGTATAACATTTAACATGAATTTTACTATTATTCTTAATAGATTTTTCATCGAATAAAATAACAAGTGAAAATTATTTGTTTATAAGTAAATTAAAAAATAAATAAATAAATATATATCTTAAAAAGAAACATAAATATAATTTGGTGATATTTATGACAGATAGTGTAAAAGTTCAAACATTGAAAACTATTGGAACATTAATGACAACTGCATTTGCATTTGTTGCAGGTTTAGCTTGGAATGAAGCTATTCAATCATTCATAGAAGATTTCCTATCAAAAGGATCTGCTACAGCAGGATTATTAATTTATGCAATTGTTGTAACCATAATAGTCGTTATTGCAACCATAATCATTACAAGAACCTTTGCTAAAATGGGTGTAGAAATAGATACTGATGATTAAATAATCTATTAAATTAAAAAATTGGAAAATCAGATCCAAAAATTTCTTTCGTGTATTTAATAGCTAAATTAGACTCATTAGGATATTTAGCTACTACTTCTTTTTCAAAATTTTTTCTTGATTTAGCTATTGATAACAATTTAATAAAATCATTATAGCGATTAATAGACTTTTTCATATCAATATTATCTTCTAATTTATCAAAACAAGGAAATTCTAAAGTTTTACAGATTGTTTCTCTTTGTAAATACTTTAAACGAATATATGGTGATACTGAACTTACTAAAATAAAATCTCCAATATCAATAAGTGGTGGAACACCATCAAAATTCATTCTATCTTTTGAAGTCAGCTTTTTAAAGTTTTTTATATTATAACAATGTAGTTCAATATAAAAGTCAGGTTTAATAGTTTTTATTAAAGAGATTACTTTTCTACCAATAGCTGATTCATAATAATTTTTTTTTAAAGTTGAAATATATTCTGATTTATCAAAATTAACAATAAAAATTTGACCATTTGAAAAATCTTCTTTTTTTAAATCTTTTAAAAAATGAAAAGAGGTTTTACCTTCATTTCCATGAAGTCCCCCAATAAATAACTTTTTAGGACCCCTCCCATTATTTATATAATGATAATAAGTCATGAAAAATCTTAAATTAAGTGCCTTCTTCCCAATTTTCCATATAATCACACTGACAATCAGAAAGACAATCAATTTCAATACCTAATGATTGTAATTTGAGTTTAGCTACTTTATCATCAATAGAATCTGGAGTTTTTTTAACAGAAATATCTAAATCGTTTTCTAAAATATATTTAACAGATAATGCCTGAACTGCAAAGCTCATATCCATAATTTCTGCAGGATGTCCTTGACCTCTTGCAGCTGCTAAGTTTACAAGTCTACCATCAGCTAGCAAGTATATTTTTCTACCATCTTCCATAGTAAACATTTCAATACTTTCTTTAACTTCTTCAACACTAACAGCCTGATTTTCTAAATCTTTTCTATTAATTTCAACATTAAAATGTCCAGAATTAGCTAATATACATCCATCTTTCATATTTTTAAAGCTATCACCACAAACGATATCGATATTACCAGTTACAGTAATCAGTAAGTCAGCATATTTAACAGCTTCAGAAGTCGGCATGACCCTAAATCCATCCATTCTAGCTTCTAATGCTCTTATAGGATCTACTTCTGTAACAATTACATTACCACCAAGTCCTTGAGCTCTTGAAGCCACTCCTCTACCACACCAACCATAACCACATACAACTATAGTTTTTCCAGCTATTAACATGTTAGTTGTACCCATTATTGCATCAAAAGTTGATTGACCAGTTCCATAACGATTATCGAATAGATGTTTAGTGTAAGCATCGTTAACAGCAACAACAGGAAATTTTAAAGCATTATCCTTATGCATAGCTTCTAATCTATGAACACCAGTAGTTGTCTCTTCACAAGCTCCCTGAATATTATTTAAGACATCTTTTCTTTTATTATGAATAACCATAATCATATCTGCACCATCATCAATAATAACATCAGGTTTATGATCTAAAACTGCATCAATAGTTTCATAGTATTCTTCATCAGTTTGTTCCCTCCATCCATACATATTCAAACCAAGAGCTGCTCCTCCCGCTGTAGCATCATCATGTGTTGAAAGAGGATTGCATCCAGTCATAGCAACTTCAGCTCCGCCTTCTTTTAGTGTTAAACCTAGATTAATAGTTTTTGGTTCTAAATGTAAACATGAACCTATTGTTATTCCTTCAAAAGGTTTTTCTTCTCTAAACACTTTTTTAATATGTTCTAAAACTGGCATGTGTTTTTGAACCCATTTAAT
Source organism: Methanobacteriaceae archaeon (assembly GCA_020854915.1). Taxonomy (GTDB): domain Archaea; phylum Methanobacteriota; class Methanobacteria; order Methanobacteriales; family Methanobacteriaceae; genus JAHKLT01. The sequence continues at coordinate 24,376 of JAHKLT010000033.1, forward strand.
CTTACGAATACCTTCATCTGCTAAACTCATATCTTTTACATTACTCATTTTTTCACCATTAAAAAATTAATATTTATCTATTATTAACTATTAAAAACAAAACATTTAAATGATATGATAATCTGATAGATTATTGTCTGATGCCGGGGTGGCTCAGCTGGTTAGAGCGCACGGCTCATAGGGTTTTAAGCAGTGCTCTGACTAATTCCTGGGATACCGTGAGGCCGCGGGTTCGAATCCCGCTCCCGGCATCTTCAATCCCAGGAATATTTATTATTAATTATTTTTTTAATATTATAAACTAATTTAAACAATACTATTTTTAACATAAAATTAATTAAAAACAACTTACATAATTAATTATTAATAATCCATTTTTATAGATGAAATCATGTTATATCGAGAACTTGGAAAAACAAAAGAAAAAGTTTCAATCTTAGGTTTTGGGGCTATGAGATTACCAACAAAGAATTCTAATGGTAATATCGATGAAGAAAAAGCAAATGAAATGCTTTCATATGGAATAGATAATGGTATTAATTTAGTGGATACTGCATATACTTATCATTCAGACAATTTTAGTGATGAAATAGGGAATTGTGAACCTTTTTTAGGTGAATTCTTATCTACAGGATACAGGGAAAAGATTTTATTATCAACAAAATCCCCTTCTTGGTTAGTAGAAAAAAAAGAAGACCTTGATTTTTATTTAGATAATCAATTAAAAAGATTACAAACTGATAATATTGATATTTATTTATTACACACTTTGACAAAAGATCATTGGGATAAATTAAAATCATTAGATGTATTTGAATTTATGGATAGAATACTCGATGATGGTCGTATTAAACATATAGGATTTTCATCCCACACAGAATTTGATACTTTAATAGATATTGTAGATAATTATGATAAATGGGAAATTGCATTAACTCAAATGAATTATATAGATAAAAATTATCAAACCGGTATCGATGGATTAAACTATTTACATGAGTTAAATATAGGAAACATGATAATGGAACCATTAAGAGGTGGAAGACTTGTCCAAAATATACCAGACAATATAAATAAATTATGGGATAAAGCTGAAATAAAAAGAACACCTGTAGAATGGGCTTTAGAATATCTTTGGGATATGGAATCTGTGGATTGTGTTTTAAGTGGTATGACAACATTGGATCAAGTTAAAACAAATATTAAAATAGCAAATAAAGCAGAAATTGGTTCTATTTCTCCAAATGATAAAGAAATTATTAGAGAAGTAGGTAGAGAATATAATTCTAGAAAAGGTAATGAGTGTACAGAATGTATGTATTGTATGCCCTGTCCAGAAGGTGTAAATATTCCAGGTTGCTTTAAAGAATACAATATAGGAAAAATGTTAAATAACCCTTCAGCAAGTGCTATGCAATATTTTTCATTAATAAGCCCTGAAGAACATGCAGAAAACTGTACTTATTGCAAAAAATGTTTAAGCCATTGCCCTCAAAATATTAACATTCCAGAAGAATTAGAAAAAGTTCATGAATTGTTTGGAGAAGAATACAATCATTACTAGAAATGTGAAAATACATCAAATATAATGATAGGGATTATTTGGAAATGATTAAAGATTAAATAGCTATTGTTTCTAAAATTGTGATATTGTCATTTATACATTAAATACTATTCTTACAAGAGTAATAGTGTCCAGATATCATGGAGCTATAAGTTAATTAACAGTATTGACTTAAAATACTATATTTTATGAAGAATTATTTTCAATGAACTCCATTAATTAAGAATCAAATGATGAAATTAAAAAGAAATAAATAAAATTTCAACAGAATTACCTCCTATAATTGGTCCTGCTTCTAATATAATTAGTTGTTTAGAAGCTATAAAGGTTTTTATAATAATAACCATAATGGGTGAGATATCTCTAATACCAAATATTTTAAAATTTGATTTGTTATATTTCAACTCTTTTAATTTAGAAGAAATATAATTACTACTCTTTTTTTATAAATTATAAATTAAACTAAAAATTTTATAATCAAAATTCTTTTTAAATTATTTTTGTTTAGTTATTAAATCTATTTTTAAATATAGAAAACATTTATATACTATTAGTTTACGAATATAGTATTAACTGGAAATATATTTCCGATGTAGGAAGTTTGTTTCCGACTAAATATAATTCAATTTAATATTAGTTATATTTATTTATCCGAGAGGAGAATGTTTTAAATGTCAAACGAAATAGATTTAATGATTAGTAAAATGGAAGAAGATGACATAAAGTTTGTTAGATTACAATTTGTAGATATAAATGGTATTTCTAAAAACATAGCTGTACCATTTGATTCAGAAGATATGGAAACTGTATTTACTGAAGGAATGTTATTTGACGGATCATCTGTTGATGGATTCGTAGAAATTCAAGAAAGTGATTTATTATTAAAACCAGATATAAACACTTATTCAAGATTATCCTGGAGGCCAGAAGAATCTGCAGTATGTAGATTTATTTGTGATATTTGTACTCCTGAAGATAAACCTTTTGAAGGAGATTCAAGAGGCTTGTTGAAAAAAACTTTAGAAAAATTAAAAAAGAAAGGTTATAAATATAATATAGGTCCTGAACCTGAGTTTTTTATTGTAGATGTCGATGAAGAAGGATATCCACTACCTTATGATGATGCAACCTATTTTGATGTAGAGCCAAAAGACAAAGGCCTTGACTTTAGAAGGGAAATAGCTTTAAATTTAGAAGAGTTAGGTTTTGAAGTTGAAGCAAGTCATCACGAAGTAGGACCTGGTCAAAATGAAATAGCTTTTAAGTTTGATGACGCATTAAAAACTGCTGATGCAGTTATAACTTTTAAACAAGCTATTAAAGCTATTGTAAGTAATATGGCTGCTTTTGATTCCCAAGATTATACTGTAACATTTATGCCAAAACCATTCTTTGGAGTTAATGGTAGTGGAATGCACTGCCACCAAAGTTTATTTAAAGATGGAGAGAACTTATTTTATGATGAAAACTCTGAAACAGGCTTATCTGAAGAGGCAAGGTATTTTATGGGTGGTTTATTAGAACATGCCCCTGCTTTAACAGCAATTACTAACCCAATTGTAAATTCCTACAAAAGATTAGTTCCAGGTTATGAAGCTCCAGTATATAGAGCATATGGTCTTAAAAATCGTTCAGCATTAATAAGAGTACCAGCTGCAAGAGGAAAAGGTACACGTATTGAATATAGGGTACCTGATCCATCATGTAATCCTTATTTAGCATTTACAGCTATGCTTGAAGCAGGAATGGATGGTATTAAAAATAAAATAGATCCTGGAGACCCTGCAGAAATTAATATATATGAATTAACAGAAGAAGAACGTCTTAAAAAAGGAATTAAAGTTTTACCATCTAGTCTGTGGGAAGCATATCATTCACTTGAAGAAGACCCTATTATGTTAAAAGCTCTTGGAAATCATATTAGTGAAAAATTCTTAGAAGCTAAGTATGCAGAATGGGATGAATACAGAGTTCAAGTCTTCGGATACGAACAAAGAAGATATTTAGATTTATAAATAAATTTTATATATAACAGGTTATATCATGTCAGAATCCACATATAGGATGATAGAAATATTAAGGATTTTAGATGAATGTGAAAACCCGACAGGTTCAAAATTAATAGCTGAAGAATTAAAGAAAAAAGGATTTAATTTAGGAGAGAGGGCTGTTAGATATCACATGCAAATTCTAGATGAAAAAGGCTATACTGAAAAAATGGGCTATTCTGGCAGAAAAATAACCGAATTAGGAAGAGAAATATTAGAAAAAGGATTAGTATATAATCAAGTAGATTTTATTTTCTCAAAGTTTCAAGAAATGATATATTTATGTGATTTTGATTACGAAAATAAAAATGGAAATGTTGTTGTAAATATATCTAATATTTATCAAAAAGAAGCATATAATATTATAAAAAAAGTTTTTAATGCTGGTTTATGTATAAGTCCTTTTACAGATGTTAAAAAAATAGATAAAGGAAAGGGTTATGAAATAAAAATCATCTGTGGAACAACTATAGATGGAATATTATTAAATAACAACATTCCTTCATTACCTGTTTATGGAGGTCTTTTAGAAGTAGAAGATCACGTACCTACAAAGTTTACTGAGTTAATCTCCTATAAAAAAACATCTATAACACCATTAGATGCATTTATAGGTAAAGACATGACTTCAGTTTTAAATATTGTAGAAGAAGGTAGTGGACGAATGCCTGCAAATTTCAGAGTAATCCCAAGTTCTGCAAGAGAAAAAACAATAGCTATATTTGAAAAACTTAAATCAATAGGCATAAACGGCATTATAGATATTGGAGAATCTGGAGAAAATGTTTTAGGAATTCCTGTAAGTGAAAATATGACTGGAATAGCTATTATTGGAGGAATTACACCATTATGTGCTGCTCAAGAAACAAATTATAATGTTAAAATAAAGATGGGAGAAGATTTTACAAGTTTTGATAAATTAGCTCCAATAACACCCCCAGATAAACATATTTTAAAATCATCAAATCAACATGACACCCCACCTATTCCTTTTTTACTATCAAAATCTTGGAATTTAATTGAAAAAGTAGATTTTGATGTTAAAACTAAAAAAGGAAATATTATTGCAAATGTATCACGTATAGATTATTCAGATGTTGATAATGCATTAGAAATTATGGAAAAAACTTATGAAAGTTCTCCAGATTACATTAGTCCTTATTATAATATTAAAACTAATGAAAATGGAACTATAGACATATCTACTGTTTGTAGTTTATCAGTTGATGGAATACTAATAAATAATGGAATAATGAGTACTCCCAAATATGGTGGTCTTCTTGAATTAAGTCAAAAACCATTATTTATAGAATTAATTTCTTATGATGGCTCATCTATAGATCCTCATAAAATTTTTATTTATAAAAATTTAACTTCTGTAAATTCATCTATGAATAAACCAAATAGAATTTTAGCATCATTAAAAGAAGTTCCATATATTTCAAGAAGTGAAAGTGAGAAAGTTATTTCAAAATTAAGGAATCTGGATTTTTCCATATATAAAGTTAGCAATCCACGAGAATTAATGTATAATGCAAAAATAGACAATTATAATTTTGGTATTGTTGCAGGTAGTGGTTTAAATACCATTGCAGCTATAAAAGAAGAAGGTATTCAAATTGATGTTAAAGCTTTAGAAAAAATGATGCCTCTAGAAAAGATGAAACATCTATAATTTTTCTTTTTATTAAATCAATTTTTCATCTGATGAAAATAAAAAACAAGATAGTAAGTACTAATTTTTTAAAAGATCTTTTTTAAAATTTTAATAGTAGTTTATAAAATAGTATAATTAAATATTTATAAGTATATATTCTATCATACAATTGTTATGAAAACATCTTCTCCATTTTTAGGATAATGATGAAATTCTATTAAATCATCTCGAACTTCATTAATATCTATTTCAATAGTAGGATTTGAAGAATCATTTTCCAAATTTAATAAAATTTTAAAACCAGGTTTTCCATAATATTCTGAAAAATCCATATTTAAAATTTCTCCTTCTGCAAAAATACGATTATAAGATATTTCAATCTTATCATGAATTTTAACATTATCTTTTAAATAATCTACAGCTTCATCATTGCTTAATTCAAGTGATTTATCATTCATTTTAACCACCAAAATATAATTATCAAATTATTAACTATTTTCAAAATCAATCTCAACAACAGTTTCATTATTCTCAGTAATATGTCTAAATTCTAACAAATCATCTTTGATTTCATTAAAATCTATAACAATAGCTTGATTTAAAATTTCACCTGTAAGTTGTAAATTAACTCTGAAACCCTCACCAGTAACTTCATCAGGATCAATAAAACCTAAAACTTCCCCTGGAGCAAATATACGGCTATAAGACACTTCCAAGATATCATTTTTTTTAACACTTTTTTTAATATAATCCACTGCATCATCATAGCTTAAACAAATTTCATTTTTCAAAATATCACAACATAATTGTTAAAAAAGAAGATAAAAGGAATTATAAATTCCTATATTCTCTAATTGAAGTATATTCGTCATCACTTTCGCCATATTCTCCAAGTTTATCCCTATTGACATCAGCATTGATTAGAAGTGTGCCTTTTCCATTCAATCCAATATCACCAGTATATTTTATAAATCTACCATCATAAACTTTACCTTCAATATCCGGATTATCAACAACTTCATCAAAGACAAATCCTTCAAGTAAACGACCTAATTTACCATTAATAACAATAGTACCATTTTTCATTTGACCTCCAGGCCAACGGTTAACATCCCCTTGGATTTCCATAACTCCTTTAGACATATGAATACCTGCTAAGATATCACAATTGCCTAAAACTGTAATTTTTCCACCACTAAGACATTCACCACATTGTTTTCCAGCATTACCATGAACAATGATTTCTCCACCAGTCATACCTCTCCATTCACCAATGTAAGAAGCACCAGTAAATTCTTTAGTGTTACCTTTAATTTCTAAATATCCACCAGACATTTCTCTTCCAGCATGAGCAGCAGCATTACCATCAACAATTATAGTACCTCCACTCATTTCAGCACCAACATGAAGATCAACACTACTATTACAAAGAATTTCACCACCAGACATTTTACATCCAATATATTTAACCCTATTTAAATCTCCATTAATAATCATTTTAACCTCATCTGGAGATTCAGCTTCTCCTTCAACTTTAATGTCAAAATAATCTGTTAATGGAAATCTTGAATTTCCAATAGGTACTTCATATTTATTAAAATCTGATTCTCCCCAAGTGTATATTTCATCAGGAATTAACTCATCAAATTCTAAAGCAATAGAAGAAGTTTTTTTCTGTTTAAAAGTAATAGTTTTCACATTAAACACCTCTATTTACTTGCTTCAACATCAACCCTAATAGGATTAGATAAGTAATGATCATGGACTGGGTAATTTTCCCATTTAATAGAATAATATTGATTGAAGAAAGGCATAATACCCTCAATAACAGCTTTTTCTTCTTCTTCATATCCTTTTACATTTGTCCAAATAGTACTACTTTCTTTTACTTTAACAATTTCTTTATCTTTAACTAATATTTCACCATCTTTAATAGTGTAATCAGTTAAACCAAATTTTTTCTCAATAAGTTCATGTTCTTTAGATGGATCAATATCATTAGGATTAATATCATAAACCGCGATATCTGCATTGTATCCTGGAGTTAATTCTCCTCTATCGCTAAATCCATGAATTTTAGCAGGAGCAGCTCTTGTAATTGTAGCTATATCATAGAAATCATACTCCCTATCAAGTGTTGGAAGAGTTGTTCTAGAGTGAACCCATTTATGAACTTCATTGTCAATCATTTCCATTCTTCTTTCATTACTCATCAACCAAGAAATAATTCTTGGATATCTTATGAATGGACCTGCATTAGGATGGTCTGTAGTTAAACAAACTTTCCATGGATCATCAATATGTAAAAATAATTCAAGACCAATTGCCCATTGTAAAGTATTAACTGGACTTTTTGGTGAATAAATTATAGGAATAATCCCTGCTGCAGTTTCACATTCTATATCTTTATTAACCCATTTTAATCCAGATAATTTGAAAAGATCATATTCCATAGGAGCATCTGCTGTCATAGTAGTTGTTTCATCAAAAGTTACTTGTCCAACATCACAAGTAATATTATCTGCTTTATTCACATATTTAGCAACTTCTTCAGCTCCAGAAGAAGCATCTTTCCAACTGTTTCCAGAATATGAATGGAATTGAAGGTGACAACAATGTAAATTCTGATTTCTTACAGCTGCATTTTTATCAATATCTTTTACAGATTCAAAGGTTTCAAGAGTAGTTGGTACATTTCCAGGATGCCCTAAATCATTAGGATGAATATGTATAGAATGTGGAAGACCTAATTTTTCATTTGCTTTAGCTAAAGCTCTTATAACTTCTTTTGAAGTTACATCAAAATAAGGTGCTTTATCATTTATACCATGTACATTCATACCCCAACCCCAAGCTTCACTACCACAAGGATTTACAATTTTTACACCGTAACCTTTAGATATTTTAAGCCAAGCAGATATAAACGCAGCTAGTTCATCAATTTTACCTTCTCTTGCAAATTCCAATACAAACCAATTATTACCAAACAAAGGCAATGCAGGTATATCAATATTTGGAATTGTAGCTATCTCATCATGTGTGTGTTTTGCTTCAAGAGGAGGCATAGCTGCTTCAACAACAGTCCCATAACCTAACCTTGAATACCTATAACCTGTTGTAGGACAACTAGGAATAGAAAATCCTGATTCACCCCTTAATAAATTTGTTTTTTGAGTAACTCCTTTTCTTGAGTCTTCTGGGCGGTATAATCTACCTACAACTAATTTAGGGCCTGCAACATGAGAGTGTGGATCAACACCAGCCGGCATGACAATTTTATCTGTTACATCAAGGACTTTTGCATCAGAAGAAACTTTTTCCACGATTTTACCATCTTTGAACATTACGTCCTTTTTTTCTCCATTTACTTTATTAGCTGGGTCATATACAATACCATTTTTAAGTATATATTCCATTAAAATCACCTCTATTGTGCAGCCGGATTAGGAATGTATTCAGGAGCAACATTTGGCTCTTTTCTAAGCTTCATTACTCTTTCTTTTAGTTCACGAACAATCCATTCATCATCACGACAAGTTTCTGGTTTATCAATAGCTTTTTTCATAAAGATAAGTACTCCATCCATACGATAGCTAGTTCCACCACATTCTACACCAATAAATGAACCAGGTAAAACAACATCAGCAAGTTCTGTTGATGGCCCCCAGTGAATATCTATTTGTATAACTGGTATTTTAGCTAAATGTTGATTAGCTTTATTAGGGAAATGTGCACCTGGATCTGCTGCGATAACTAAAAATACATCAGGTTCTCCTCTTGTTAACAAATCAATAGTATTAGTTTCACCTAAAACATATCTTGCATAACCCCTTGCAAAATCAACACCAAATGGGAATCCTGTTTCAAATGCCATGAAAATATTAAATCCATTAACATTAAAATGCCCTCTCATAGGAGTAAGACCCCATTTACTAAATTTATTTAAATCTTGTACCATTTTAATAGCTATATCAATATTTCTTTGTTTAGATAATGTATGAGTTAATCCTAAACCAAAGAAAAGAACACCAAATTCTGCATTTTTCATTTCTTCAACTAATTCATAGATATCTTCTTTAGGAATTCCAGAAATAACATCTTGTGAAAGTTCTTTACCTTTTAATACTGCTCTTATAGCATTATAAAATCCATAATCTCCATTTTGTTCAAATCCAATCCATTTATCTGACATTTTAGCAGTATCAGTAAATTTTGGATCCATAGTTACAACAGTTCTATCAAATCTACCTCTTGATCTGAAAAATCCTCGACAAAATACGGAGTATCTTGCTAAATGTCTTGGATGTGAGTTCATAGCATTACTTCCAGAATAAACACATACATCAGCTCTGTTTTGAACTTCACCTAGTGTTTGAATAGGATATCCTGCATTTTGAACAGCTTGTAAACTAGGACCATGACAAATAGTAGCTTGATTATCTAATACCGCACCAATATATTCACCTAAAGCTAAACCTTCTTTCATACATTCTGTAGAAGTTTCTGACCAACCATACATAACTGGCCTAATAGAATTAGCAATATATTCTGCAGCTTTATCAAGAGCTGTGTCCCAATCTACTTCTTTTAATTCCCCATTATCATCTCTGACCATAGGTACTATTAACCTTTGATCCATGTCTTCCATTATTTTACTTGCACCTAATCTACAAGCATGTCTAACACCAACAACATGACCATCTTTAACTAAATAATCCAAATCATCACAATTACAACCACAGAAAGCACATGTACAATTTTCTACGATTTCATCATAATCAGTGATTGGTTCTTCATATGCCATTGTAAAATCCCCCTACTCCTTTTTTTTATAAACAGGTAGTTCTCCAAGAGATGGCATATTTTCAATAGTTTCATCATCATCTTCATCTACATATTTTTTGTAGACTAATCTCATTAAATCTGCCATTAATAAAACTTTCCTATCTGTTTTTTCAACAGTACAATGAATTCCTTTATAAGTAGGATCAGAACAACAATAAGTATCAGAACTAACTACAGTATTTGCCCATGGACCTTTACATATAAATACTGTGCCTTCATGAGGTGCATCTCTAGATGCAGCTGCATTTACAACAACTTCACCCCAATCTGTTTTAACTAAGACATTCTCCCAGTTATTAACACCTAATTTTTCCATATCCCGAGGATCCATATAACAAGTACCAGAAACATTTTTATACTCTTCTTTAAGAGTAGAACCTCTTTTTTTACACGCACCCTGATAAATATCAGAACCAGTGTTTAACATACATTTAAGTACTATTTCACTGCCTTCTTTATTTATATTAACATCAGGAACAACTGGTTTATCTAAATAAGTATTTGCATAATGCATAAATATCATCTACTCCAACCATATTGCATCAACTGGACAGAACATTTGACATGTTCCACATTTTTTGCATTTGTCTTTATCAAACAGTTTTATAAAACCATTTTCAACCATCATAATAACTTCTTCAGTTTTTGAACCATTACCCCCAGCAACTTCTGGACTAATTGCAGCATTAACAGGACATGCAACTACACAAACCCCGCAACCTAAGCAATTATCTTGATTCACTTTAAGTTCCATACTATCACCTAATTTTTTAAAGCATTTAAAGCATTAATCCAAGTTTTAGAATTAGTAGGAGTATGATCAATATTAGTGATTTTTACAGTAATCGCATCATTTGGACATGCTTTAGCACATGCACCACAGCGTATACAATATTCCTCTTTTTTAAGGATTTTATCTAATTTTTGTCCAGGGCCTGTAGGAACAACGAAACTTAAAACATTACACGGACAAATGTCAATACAAGCACCACAAGTTTGACATTTATCTTGATCAATTTCTAATGTTCCTTCAAATGCTTTTTTAGTTTTAGCAGCATTTGTAGGACAAACACCTTCACACCAACCACATTTAACACATAGTTCCTGGTCAAGTACAGATGAGCCAAGAACAATAGCATTTTCTGGATTTATATCATATTCTCCATAAGAACAAATTCTACATAATGCATCAATAGCATTTGTAGGACAAGATTTCTTACAAACTAAACAATAAACACATTTATCTTTATCGATAACAATGGATTCTTTACCTGTTTCTCTATCAACTTCAATAGCTTCTGCAGGACACATTTCTGCACATATTCCACAATAAATACACTTATCTTCAGTTACGTCTATTTCACCAGTTACTAAATCAGAACGTTTTGGTAAATTACGTTCAATAATAATTGCATCCCTAGGACATGCAGTTTGACATTTTTGACAATAAATACATTCATCATCATCAATTCTTGCATAGTCATTATAATGAGGATAAATATCCATTTCCCTAATAGGAGTATCATCAATTGTGAGCTTTAATGCATCAACAGGACATAATCCACTACACATACCACAAAGAACACATTTATGTTCATCAATAGTTAGTTTTAAATCTTCATTATCTTCAATAATATTTTGATTTAATTTATCATGTCCACTAAATTCTGTATTAAATTTATTTCTAGAAATAGCTCCCATATCTTTTAAATCAATTGCTTCAACAGGACAGGTAGATTCACAAATCCCACATCCAATACAAACATGATTATTAAAAGACAGATTTCTAACTTCTTCTGCTGCTCTTTTTATATCAAAATCATTGCCTTTAGATTCTTTCATATTCTTAATCATCTTCAATCTCCAAAATTTTAATAGAATTAGTTGGGCACTCATTCTCGCAAGTTTGACAGCCACAACAATGTATTGAATTTATTTGAGCTTTTAATGAAACTAATGTAATAGATTTCATAAAACACAAATCTACACATAATCCACAACCAATACAAGAATCATCAACAAATGCATCATATTCATATTTTTTACAAATAATAACAATTTTTCGACTCTTTTCTGGATCCTGAATAATTGCCTGAACCATAGTTAAAAAATCTTTAGGATATAAATCCGTTATTGTCTTAGCAACATCGATGGAGTTCCAAGACAAATTACGACCGTTAAGATAGTGAGAAACAGTTGATCTATCAATATCTAGCTCTTCAGCTATTTTTTGTTGATTATGACCTTGTTCCTTTAATTTAACTGCAGCCAAATATTTTAACCCAGACGCAATATGTTTTGGCATTTTATTCACCATGTGTATTGATTACACATTTATTTCCTATTAATAAATATTTACCTACTAAAAAAAATAAGTAAAGTTTATATAGTATTGTGTTACTACTACACTATTTAAAAATAAAAATAGTTAAAAAATATTTAAAAATAAATTAAACAAATAAAATAGCTATTATAAATAAAATAATAATAATGATTAATCAATAGCAAAAAATAAAACTAATTTAAATAAGATAATATAATTCTAAATAAAATGAAATATTAAAAAATTTTTACTATAAAATCAAATATAAAATAATTTATATATAAAATTAAATAAAATTATTTAGGTTTTAATATGAAAATAATTTCAGTAGTTGGTAAAAAAAATAGTGGTAAAACTTCATTGACTATTAAAATAATCAAAGAACTTAAAAAAAGGAATTATAAAGTAGCTACTATTAAGGATTCCCATCATAAAATGGAAATGGATAGAGAAAATACAGATACATGGAAACACAAAGAAGCAGGATCTGAAATTATAATAGGTGTAGGTGAAACAAGTTTTATAAATATACAAGAAAGATTAAGCCTTGAAAGGTTATTATTTTTAATCAAAATATTAGAAGAGCCTGATTTTGTAGTTATAGAAGGATTTAAAGAATATAAATATTCTAAAATAGCTACTTCTAAAGAATCATTTGATGATTATACAATACAATATGTTGATTCTTTTAATATAACAGATGATGAAATTGTAAATTTAGTAGATGAAATTGAAAATAAAAGTTATGATATTTTAAACACATTATTTATAAATAATTGTGGATTTAATGATGGTGAATCAATAGCTAAAGGAATAATTAATGAAAAAATAGAATTAGAAGATCTAGATAAAACTAATGTTAATTTATCAATTGATGGAAAAGTTATTGGTTTAAATAAATTTGTAAATAAATTCATTAGTGATACTATAATGGGTATGTTAAATTCACTAAAAACTAAAGAATATTCTGCAGATAAAAAAGAAAAAATAGAAATAATCATTAACAATAAAAAGGAAATGAATGATGAGTGAATTTAAAACAAAGGATAGATATGAACGACCTATTATTTCACTTAGAATTTCAATAACAACAAGATGTAATTTAAACTGTGTTTATTGCCATCACGATGGAATGCTTCCTTCAAATGATGAAATAACACCGGATGAAATATATTTAATATGTAAAATTGCAAAATCTTTAGGGATTAGTAAAATAAGAATCTCTGGTGGTGAACCATTAATAAGAAAAGACATTATCGAAATCATCTCTAAAATAGCTAGCTTAAATTTTAAAGATATCTCAATTACAACAAATGGAACTTTATTAGAAGATTATGCTTTAGAGCTTAAAAACGCTGGATTAAACAGAGCAAATATTAGTTTAGATAGCTTAAAAGATAAAACTTATAAATTTATAAGCGGTAAAAATTGTTTAGATAAAGTTAAAAAAGGTATAATTAAAGCAGTAGAAGTTGGACTCTATCCTGTTAAAATTAATATGGTTTTAATGAAAAATATCAATGATAAGGAAGTTTTTGATGTTTTTAAATTTACAAAGAAACATGGAGCTATTTACAATTAATAGAGCTAGTTAAAAGTGAAAATTGTGATAATAGCTATTTTAACGAAGAATATCATTATGATTTAAAAGATTTGGAGAGCATATTAGAAAAAAGAGCTAGTGATATTAAGGTTAGAGAGTATATGCAAAATAGAAAGAAATATTTTATAGATGATGGAGAATTAGAAGTAGTACACCCAATAGATAATAGTGATTTTTGTAGTAACTGTACTCGCCTTAGAATAAGTCCTGAAGGTAAAATAAAACCTTGCTTACTTAAAAATGATAATTTAATAGATTTTGTTAAATTTATAAGAGAAGGATATTCACAAAAAGAATTAAAAAAAATTTTTTTAAATGGTATTAATAAAAGGGAACCATATTATAAAAATTAATTATAATTTTTTTAATAAAAAAAGAATTAATATTTATTTAAATAAATATTAAAAGTTATTTTCTTCTTAAATATACAAACCAATAAATAACTGCAACAAAAATAGCTCCACCAACAATATTACCTAATGTAACTGGAATTAAGTTGTTGAACATATCCATTACTGTAATATCTCCTCCTAAAAATATAGCTAGTGGCAAATAAAACATATTAGCAACACAATGCTCAAATCCAATAGCTGCAAAAGCCATAATTGGGAACCATATAGCAAAAATTTTACTTATTATATCTTCTGCTGCAAAAGCAAGATAGACTGCAAGACATACTAACCAATTACAACCTATACCTCTGAGGAATGATTGATCCCAAGATAGTGCAACTTTTTTACTAGCTAATGTTATTACTCCTTCAGAATACAATGCATCACCCATCATTCCAGCTAGATACACAAGAACAAAACCAACAAATATAGCTCCTACAAAGTTAAATATCCAACTTAATGACCAATTTCTAATAAGACTTGTAATACTTGCCTTTTTCTCTAATATTCCAAAAGTCATATACATTGTATTTCCAGTAAATAATTCAGAACCAGCAATAAGAACTATTATCAAACCAACTGGAAACACTGCACCATAAATAAGTCTTATTAATCCAATAGGATATCCAGCATCAGCCATACCAGTAACTGACATTTGGGCAAGCATTCCCCCAAAAGCAACATAAGCCCCTGCTAAAATTGCAAGTATAATTGTGTTTATAACAGGAGACTTGTCTTTTATACCACCAGTATCTGCAATTGCTTTTGCAGTTTCTTGTGGTGTTTTATACGAACTCATTATTTCACCTCAATTTAATAATGTTTTTATTATAACATTAAGATAAGATTAATGTTACATATAAAAAGAATTTGTTATTTAGTCTAAAAAGCAAGTTTTAAATAAAAAAAATTATAAAAATAATTGTTCATGATTAATCATGCAAAATTTATTTTAATTGGAAACCATCACCAAATCACCAGTTTCTGGATCTTTAAAAACTTTACCTACTTCATTATACCCTTTATCTTCAACTTCACCTGTAGTACTAGAATCATTAGTAAATGAATCCCCAGTAACTACATTTTGAGATGATTGAGAATCTTTAACATCACTAATTATATCAGGATGGGTACTTAAAGCCATAATGGCAAAAATCAAAAATCCTAGTGCTAAAACTAACATAGCATCTGAAAGATTTGCTATACCAGACATCGGATCATCATCTTCAGATTCTAAAAGTTTTTTTCTTTTTCTAAGCATTAAAATCACCATCATTTAAAGATTCAAGTTCAGCTTCAGCTATTGCTTCAACAGTAGAAACATCATTTTCATACCATTGTTTTTTAAATTTAGAAATCAAATAAGCAATTGCACCAATAGATAATCCTAATACAGTAGTATCAAATGCTATTATTAAAGATTCAGCTAAAGTAGCAATATCTCCAGAACCTAAAGCTGCAAGACCTGGGCCTAAAGGAATTAAAGTTCCAAGAAGTCCTAAAATAGGTGCTAATCTAATTAAAACATCTGTTTTAGAAGTATTTTTAATTAAATTTAGTTCTTCTTCTCCAATTAATTTGCTTGCTAATGCTTTTCTAGCATCAATCCCAATATCATGATTATTAGCTATTTTAATTAAGATATCTTTTTGATAAATAAAGAGATTACTATTATTAATTATACCTTTAATATCATTAGGCTTTGAAAGAGAAATCTCTCTAATTAATTTTTCTAATTCTTTAGAATCAATCGGTTTTCTAGATATTGCCTCATTAATAAAAGAACCTAACGACAATATAACAATTACTAAAAATATTATTAAGATTAATATAACTGGAGTAAGTAAACTTTCCGATATAATATGTATTAAAGACGTTAATGTTTCTGTACCTTGTAAAATCATTTAAGAACCTCATCTAAATTTTTTTTTCATTTCTTGATCATTTAAATATAATCCAATAAGTAATAAAGTTACAATACCAATAGCAATATAAATTAATTTATATGTAGGAGTTAATATTAAAAAGGAATTAAACATTGAATAATCTAAATTTTTAATAGAATCATAAGTTAAAGCAGACAAAAAGAAAAAAATAGATTGTAAAATAATAAATTCACTAATTAATAATGGAAATGGTTTTTGAGCATATTTTAATAAATTTGACATGAAAAAAGATAAAAATATACTTATTACTAAAACCAATCCAAGAAATATAATAAACAAAACATCATTAGCAAAAATAAGATTTAATATAATAGCTAGTGTAAAAAGTGAAAAAATAGCTAAAATCAAAGGATTATATGATGAAAAATCTTTTTTATAATTTAAAATTAAAATTACACTAAACAATAATAGAAGAATAGCGATAATCAAAAATATGATATTTAAATAGCTATTTAAAAAATTAAAATTAATATTAAATAATTTTATTAATATTAAAACGATAATAAAAATAAAAAATAAAAATAAACTATAAGCAGATGTTTTTTTAGGGTTTAAATTTTTATTAGAACATAGAAAACCATTATTTAAACCAATAAATATTATTGTAACAAATAAAAACCCTAAAATTAAATCATACATTTAAACATCTCTTAATTTTTTCTTCTTTTTGAAAGCATAATTTTAATATCTTTACTATAGTATACAATAATACTTAAGATTATAAGAATTATTAAAGTTCCAATTCCTGTAGCTCTAATAATCTCATCATCAATTTCTATTTTTTTAATAACACTTTCTTTTTCAGCTTTATTTTCAGAATTTAATGGTTTTGAAGAAGCATCAGAAGAGGGATTAGTATTTGAAGGAGCATTTGAAGAAGAAGTAGATGAACTTCCAATATCTGCCCCATCATTACTATTACTTCGACCTAAATTGACTTCATTAGAATAAGCAGGATTGATAGCATTATTATTAGAATTTGTGGAGTTAGTTTCTTGTGGATTGAAATTATTATATTCTATATTTGCTTCATTATTATTAATATCGCCTCTATTAATATTATCATTATCATTTGGAAGAGATGGATTTTCTTTACTATCTTCAAAAGAATTATATTTAAAATATTTAGAATCTAATCCTGCAGATAGAGATAAAGAACCTCCATTTTTATTTAAACCATCAATGATAGCAGAAGATCCATCGAAATTAGTACTATGAAAATTTTTCCCATCATAAGTATAAACTATATCAAAGTTTGGAAGATTATTCTCCCCTCCTACAAATTCAACAATAACCTTAGAATCTTTTTGATTTAAAACCATAGAATATAATTTTACATTAATTTTATGACAAATTTTTAAAAATGTATAATCAATACCACCAAACCAGTTATATCCAAAAGATATAGAATGATCATCATAGTATATACTATTTTTTGCTTGTAATTCCCATTCACCATTTCCAAAAATAGAATTTTCTTTTAAAACAAAATCTTTTCCATTATTTTTCCTATAACCTTCATTAATAGAAATCCCTTCATTTGAATTTTCACTAATGAGATTACTAAGAACATTTAATCCATCTACTTTAGAATTAACATTAATACCATATTCATTTTTAATGATTTTATTTCCAATGATTTCAAAGTTAATAGAATCTTTATTTAGGTTTATAGTATATCTCTCATTATAAGACAATAAGTTATTTTTAATACTGATTTTCTCATTATTTTCATTAACTAAAATCCCTTCATAATTATTGGAAATATTATTATCCATAATAAAAGAATTTTTTGAATTAAACAATATTATACCATACTTATTCTTAAAAATAGAATTATTAAATATATTAATATTTAAAACATTATTTAATAAAATTCCATTAGTATTATCATATAAAAGATTATTAAATATACGTATATTCGATGAATTAATAATTTCAATTCCATTTAGACCTTTAGCTATTTTAAATCCAGAAATTTTAGAATTATGTGAATTTTTAAATTTAAAAACAGAATCAGAACCTTTACCATTTAAAGTAGTTCCAACATAACTAATAATATTCAGTTGTTTTGAAATTAGAATGGAAATGTTATTATAATATTCTCCAATAAACACTATAGTAGAATTTTCACTAGCTAAATCAATAATATCTTGTATTTCTTCATTATCCATATCTTCTAAAATATATATAGTAGAATTTTCTCCTATACTACTAATATTATTAATGATTTTTTTATTATCTTTAAATTCTGTATTAAAATTGATTTTATCAGAATTTAAATCATTATTATAATCAGTTATTTCTTTTTCATCTATTATTTGATTATAATTTATTTCAGTATCATTATAATTAATCGATTTATTGTCTAATGGTTTATTATTAATTAATAATTTATCTTCATTATTTGAAAATGAATCATTAAAATAACTTGGTTTTTCATCAATATACATATCGGATCCAAATAAAACCACATCATCATTAGAAAATTTAAAATCCTTATTTAATGTAGAATTAGAATTTTCAGAAGATACAGCATTAATATTAGTTATTGAAGTGATGATTATCAATAATAAGAACAATAAAAATATTTTATTTCCAATATTTTCACCTCCTTTTAAAGTTTATTATAATTATAATAGTTTTTTTATAGTCTAAAACATAAAAACATTTCGAATTGAATTCAAGTTAAATTCGTTATAAAAACATTTATTTAGCATAAAAAGATAAAAATAGTTTTAAAAAGAAAAATTAAAATTAAAAACTATATTTATTTTAAAAATAATCTTGAAATTAAGTTTAAAACCAAAATAAAAAAATAATTATGTTTTTTTATTAAATGAAATTAATAAAATTTATATATATATATTCATGTCATATTTAAATTCATTACTAATAATTAATTATTAGTAATATATAATTCGGAGGAAAAAAATGAATATTAAAAAAATTACTCTTCCTTTATTAATATTATTCATCTTAGCTACATCAATTTCAATGGTAGCTGCAGAAAATGTAGCTGTAGATAATATAGCTACAGAATATGATAGTATAGAAGAAGTTGAAGAAGTTAATAATGTTGAATCAGCATCATATGCTGATAGTTCAAGTAATTATATAGATATGGATGAATATAAGATTGTTAATGAAAATCCTGCAGTAATAACTGCTCAAAATAGTGAGAACATCCATAATGTGAATGATACTTATACTAATTCAGAAATTCAAACAGTAATAAATAATGCTGCAAGTGGAGATACTATTTCTTTTGCTGAAGGTAACTACAATAATATTTCTTTAAGTGTTGATAAAACATTGAAATTTGTAGGTGCAGGTATTAATAAAACAAACTTGTATTCTACAAGTGCAGATGATGCTGACATGTTTAATGTTAAAACAAGTATTGATTCCATAGATGGAACTTCATTTAAAGGCATGAGTTTCCACATAATGGCTTCTACTGATTGGAATGGTCGTGGAATATACATTGAAGGTGGAAAAGATATTGTCGTAGATAGCTGTGCTTTTATAAATGGTAATGCTGGAGTTTATTTAAGAAGTAATAAAGGTAATACATTAGTTACTAACTGTTTCTTTACAGGAGATACAAATAGAAGTACTATTCATACAACAAATGAAGTAGGAACTAAAGCTGTAAATATTATGGGTGGAGATGGAATTCGTGTTACAAATAATACTTTCATGGGGTCTGTTTTAGATGGTGTTTCTATTGCATCAAACTCTAAAAATGTTTATGTTGGAGAAAATAAATTCATTGATAACATTTATGGTATCTTCTTTGGTGGAGGATTAGTTAATATAAGTGTTGATAAAAATTTATTCGAAAATATAGAAGTATATGCAGTAGGACTTGCAAAAGCTGCTAGTTACAGTAAAGTAACAAATAACACATTCATTTTAGCTAATAAATCAATAGCTGTTTACTTAGAACAAGGAAATACTGCTCATGGAGCTCCAACTAATATTAAAGAAGTATATATAAATGGAAATTCCTTTAAAGCAGCATCTAATGCAAATCCATTTTCTATTAATGCAGTATATGTTAAAAGTCAAAATGGACCATTGCAAGTACAAGGTGCTTTAGAAGTAAGAAAAAATACATTAGATGGTGGAATAAAATTATTCGAATTCTTTAATGATGGATGGTTAGATGGTGATGATATTGTTATTAAACCTGAAACTTTAAACAGTACTATATCAGGTAAAAATGTTACAATTATCTCATCTGTTGGAAATAGATTCGAAGTTGTTGTAAAAGATCAAAATGGAAAAGTAGTTGTTGGAGAAAATGTAACTTTTGAAATTAATGGAGTTAAATATAACAGAACCAGTGATGAAAACGGTGTTGCAGGTTTAAATATTAACCTTAACACTGGAAATTACACAATTACTGCTGCATATGGTGGTACACAATATCTTAATCCAAGTAAGGAAACTTACACTATTACTACAGTTCCAGGTATGACCCAGTTAATTGGAGAGAATGCTAATTTCACAGAAAAAGGTTCCAAATATACAACAAAACTAGTTGATGCAAGAGGAAATGCATTACCTGGAGAAGTTGTTTCAATTACTATCAATGGTTTAACCTATTATAAAACTACTGATGAAAATGGAATCGCTTCTTTAAATATTAATTTAATTAAAGGAATATATTCTATTTACAATAATTTTAGTGGTACTTATCAATATGCTGCAACAACTGGAGGAAACAGAATTACCACAAATTGGTAATTTTTTAAAACTTCTATTTAATTATAGAAGTTTCTAATTTTTTTTTAAATAATAATTATATTGTTTTTACCTAAAGAGGGTTGGCCAAAATTCAAAATCATTTTCTTAAAACGATAGATTAATCCTTTGTTTGAGATTTGAAGAAAGATCTTTCTTGAAAAAGGTATTTTTGTCCGACACTCCTAAAATTAAAATAATATAATTATTAAAAAACTAAAAGAGGTTTACTATGAATAGAAAAATGATTTTCTTAATATTGATTACTTTAGCTATTATTTTTTCTTTTACTACACAATCTATGGCAACAGATATTAATAAAGAAAGTAATTTTAAAGAAACAATTAATAATGTTGATGATTCCTTAAATAAAGAAAGTAATTTTGAAGAAATAGTAGCTAATAGTGTTATACATACTGTTGATGGCTCAGCAAATAATCAAATGAGTGACCCAACAATACAAAATGCAATTGATAAAGCATCATCAGGAGATACAATACTTATTACAGGAAAAGATTATGTACATTGCCACTTTGTAATAAATAAAAAATTAAATATAGTTAGCGAAGTTGGAACTAAAATGTCAACTTGTCCATCAAATACTGATGGATCTAAAGGTGTTGGAATATTTTACTTTGGAGAAGGTGCAAGTGGATCTGTGCTTTCTGGTTTTACTCTTATAAATTCTGAAAGTAAAAAAGGAAGTATTGACCCTTATAGTGTTTATATTAAAGGTAATGATAATGTAACTATAAAAAATAGTAATATAAAAACAAGTGAAGGTCCAGGGATTTATATTTCTGATACAAGTAACACTTTAATAATTAAAAATAATGTTTCAGACTCTAAAAATGGAATTTTAATTGAAAAATCTAATAATGTTAATATAATCGATAATGAAATTAAAGAAAATAATATAAGTGGTATAAATATCGGTTTAAATGTCTTAAATCCATATATATTTAAAAATACCATACATGCAAATAATTATTTTGGAATCAGTTTTTTTTCATCAGTAAATGCAATTATACAAAATAATAGAATTACTGAAAATAGAGATGATAAAAATATAAATAGAGCAAAAAACGGTGCTGGAATTTATGTTGACTGTAATATTACAAATATGAAAATATTTGGAAATTATATACAACAAAATGGAGCATATGGAATATATGATACAGATAATGTTAAAAACCTAATCAATCAACATGTACAAGTAATAAATAATAATTATTTTGTAAATCACAACCAAAGAGTTGCATACCATAGTGTTAATGGTAACACAGGACCTATATATTTATGGAGTAATTACTATTCACAAGAACTATTTTGTGGAGGAACCGCTTATGAACCTGGAGTTTTAATAAGTAATCATGAAAGAGATTTAGTTATTAGTAATATTAAACAGATTGAAAAAGGTCTTTATTCAATATCATTTTTAAGACAAGATACTGGAGAAATAGCTAGCTATTTAAGTTCTGTGGACATTACATTTTTCTTAAATAAAGTAGATTCTAATCCAATTCCATCAAGCAAAGACATATACAAAATAGTTAGAATAGTTAATGGAACTGCAACAGTGGACTTTAGAGATGCTAACTATTTAAGTACAGGAAATAATATAACAGCTATAGGTCCTGGAATTGGTGCAATAGACTATTCTGGTTCTTACAGACCTGTTGTATTTTTAAAAATTAGCGATACAGATATTCCTAAAACTGTTCAAAGCATATTAACAGGAAATGATTTAAACTTAACATTTGGAAATGAAAACTATTTCTCTGTAAGGTTAACAGATGTTAAAGGAAATATTTTAAGTAATAAAGAAATAATCTTTAATATAAATGGTAAAAATTATTCTAGAACAACTAATGATAAAGGAATAGCTTCACTTAAAATAAATCTAATAAAAGGAACTTATATAATTAGCACATTATTTAAAGGTGATGATGATTATAGTACAAGCTCTATTAAAAATAAAATATTAGTTAATGAAGGAAAATCTGAAAAAATTCAAACAATATTGAAAGGAAATGATTTAATTCTAACTTATGGAAATAATAATGTATTTGAATTTTTATTAACAGTAAATAATAATCCATTAGTTGGAGAAACTATTAAGATAAGTATTAGTGGAGTGGATTATTTTAGAACCACAGATGAAAATGGAATAGCTAAATTAAATATAAGATTAATTCCAGGAGCTTATTCTATAAAAGGAGAATTTTTAGCTAAAGATAATTATTTATCTTCTTCAGCAAACAATAATATTATTATAAATAGTCCTTCAAATGAAAAAATAGAAACAAAATTAAATGGAAACGATTTAAATCAAATATTTGGAGAAAATAAACCATATACAATATTTTTAAAAGATATTAATGATAATCCATTAGTTAGACAAAATATTAAAATAACAATAAATGGTGTAGATTATTATAAAATTAGTGATGATGAAGGAAAAGCAAAAATAGCTATTAAATTAATCCCAGGAACCTATTCTGTTTCTTCTTTTTATGAAGGTAATGATTTATACAGTACAAGTTATAATAAAAATGAATTAATAATTCGTGAAAGTACTACTAAGCTTGATGTTAATTTAAATATTCAAAAAGAAAATTGGTTGTTTGGAGAAAATAAACCTTTAATTATTAATTTAACTGAAAAAAATAGTAAATCACCTATTTCAAATCAAAATATTTTAATTAATATAAATGGTGTTATCTACGAACGTATAACAGATGAAAATGGAATAGCTAAATTAAATATAAGATTACATCCAGGAAATTATCAATTTTCTGTTAATTATTTAGGAAATAGCTATTATAATTCTTTTAATTTAGAGGATACAGTTTTAATAAAAGAAATTAGTGGATCAAAAGTTAAAACAAATTTAACTGGTATTAATTTAGTACAAACTTTTGGAGAAAATAAAGCTTATACAATTTCACTAAAGGATATTAATGGAAATAATTTAATTGGACAAAATATTAAAATAAGCATTAATGGAGTAGATTATATAAGAACTACAGATGAAAATGGCCAAGGAAAAATAACAATAAGATTACATCCAGGAGATTATCATGTGAAAACAGAATACTTAGGTAATTCATTATATGAGATAAGTAACTGTGAAAATGATATAAAAGTATTAAAAGGAATATTTATTTTTGATAAATCAAGTAATGAACAGATTCAAAATATTATAAATTCTGCTCATGAAAATTCTATTTTAATTTTTAATGGAAAAACTTATGAAAATATAGCT
The DNA here is from genome assembly GCA_020854915.1 of Methanobacteriaceae archaeon. Taxonomy (GTDB): domain Archaea; phylum Methanobacteriota; class Methanobacteria; order Methanobacteriales; family Methanobacteriaceae; genus JAHKLT01. The sequence continues at coordinate 48,774 of JAHKLT010000033.1, forward strand.
TTAAATATAAATAAACCTTTAAAAATTACAGGCCTTAAAAATACAACAGTAAAAGGAAGTTTAAATAAAGCAATATTTACTGTTAACTCTAAAAATGTTCAAATAAATAATTTTAATATAATAGCTAAAAATGCTTCTGGAATTTTACTTAAAAATAGTGATTTAAGTAAAATCATTGGAAATAATATCACTAATATATTAGATGACTCTAAAAAAGAAAATTATATGAATGGAAAAGAATTATTATCAGGATATGGAATTAAAATAGAAGATAGTTCAGATATTCTAATTTCAAATAATAATATCTCTTTATTTTACTCTGGAATAGAATTAGAAGATTCAAAACATATAATAATGAAAAATAATTTAATAAATAAAAATAATTATGGAATACTTTATGAAAACAATGTATCAGATACATTAGTAGAATTTAATAACATAACTAATAGTATAGGCATTATAACAATGAAGGTTGTTGAAGGACCATTAGGATATGGAATTTATTTAAAAGATTCAGCAGATAGTGTGAAAATTTTAAATAATAATCTTTTAAATAATTATATTGGTATTTTTATTGATTCAAAAAATAGTACAGCTATTAAAATCGCTGGAAATTTAATTACTGAATCCACTCTTGAAGGAATAGTATTTTATGCAAATTATACATACCTTAAAAATGGAAAACAACCTTTAATTGAAAGTAATGCTATTTTTAATAATGCCAAAGGACCTGGCTTAATTGTTCTTGGAGAAATAAGTGCTAATCCTGGAGGTATTTATGGTCCAGGTGAATTTAATAACTCACTTAGATTAAAATTAGGTTCAAATTGGTATGGAACCAATGAATACCTAACTTGGTCAGAAAATGGAACACAAGGTGCTGGAACAATATGTCCAAGAATAAACACAACTTTAATCATCTTTAATATCAGTTATATAGATAATGGAAAATATAAAGTTTCTTTTTATAATAATGGAAAAGTAGATAAATTACTTCCTGAGTTTAAAATGTATTTTACTTTAAATTACCTAACTAATAAACAAATAGAAAAAATAATCACAATAAAGAATGGTGAAGGAATTCTAGAATTTAAAAAAGATGATTACAGTGAAAATAATATAGTTGAAGGATCATGTGGTTCATTAAACGATATCAATCGAATATACCATGTTATATTTAAATATATAATTCCAAATAAAGAAATTCCTAAATAATTATAAATGTGATTAATTTATTCACATTTATTTACTTTTTTTAAAAATTTTAAGTTCATAGTTATTTTTAAATATTTATTAAAATAAATTAATTAAGAGAAGTGTATTTTTTATTTTTATAAATAATAATTTTTAAATTTATTAAAAAATAACTCATTTTTAGTTAACTTTTTATTTTAATTAAATTAAAATTAGGTATTATTATTACATAGGTGATGAAATGAAACATTGGATTGAGAGAATAGCTGATAAATTAAATGAAAGAGATGTGGAAAAACATGTCATAGCTAGTGGTACATCTATATCAGGAACAATACATATTGGAAATTCTTGTGATGTATTCATAGCTAGTGCTGTAGGGCGAGCTTTAAGAAATTTAAATAGTGAAACAGAAACAATATGGATAGCTGACGACCATGACCCTCTAAGAAAAGTTCCATATCCATTACCTGAAAGTTATGATAAATATCTTGGAATGCCATATTCAAATATCCCTTGTCCTGAAGGATGTTGTGAAAATTTTGTAGAACATTTTGAAGAACCGTTTTTAAGTGTTTTAGATGATTATGGAATAGACATCACTTTAAAATCAGGTTTTCAGATGTATAAAGATGGAGAATATAATGAGTATATTAAAACTTCTCTTGAAAATGCTTCTAAAATAAGAGAAATATTTAATCAATATAGAAAAACTCCGTTAGATGAAGAATGGTTACCCTATAATCCAATATGCGAAAACTGTGGAAGAGTAAATACTACTTTTGCATATAATTATGAAGGAAATAATATTTCTTATAGATGTGAATGTGGTAATGATAGTGAAATGAATTATACACAAGGAAATGGTAAATTAACATGGAGAGTTGAATGGGCAGCTAGATGGAAAATATTTAATGTAACTTGTGAACCCTTCGGAAAAGACCATGCAGCTAGTGGTGGATCATATGATGTTAGTAAAATCACATCAAAAGAAATATTTAATTATGAAGCACCATATCCAGTTCCTTATGAATGGATTACATTAGACGGAGAAGCAATGAGTAAATCAAAAGGAGTATTTTTCTCACCAAAACAATGGTTAGATATTGGTCCTGCAGAAAGCTTAAATTATTTCATCTTTAGAAGTAAACCAATGAAAGCAAAAGATTTTTCACCAAAAATGCCATTTTTAGATTTAATGGATCAATTTGATAAGGTTGAAAAAGTTTTCTATAATGAAGAAGAAGCACCATCAGAAAAAGAAGATAAAAAATTTAGAAAAATCTATGAAATGAGCCAAATAAATAAAAATTCAACTTTACCCTTTAGACCACCATATAGATTCTTAGTTAATGCATATCAAATAGCTGGAAATAATCTAGAAAAAATATTTAATATACTAAAAAAGAATTCACAGTTAAGTGAAAGTTTTAAAAATAAAGATTTCAATTCTTTAAGTGAAGATGAATTATACCAGTTCCAAAAAAGAATTGATAATGTAGATAATTGGTTAGAAGAATATGGGCCTAAATTTGTAAAATTCAAAGTTCAAGAAAATAATATTCCTAAATTGCCATTACCAGATGAACAAGTAGAATTTTTAAAAGAATTAGCCATTTTAATGGAAGATAATGATTTTGATAAGCCAGAAAAATTACATGATGCAATGTATGAAATTTTAGAATCTAAGAATATAAAACCTCAAAAAGGATTCCAAGCTATTTACAAAATGATACTTGGTCAAAAACAAGGTCCAAGAGCTGCATCATTCTTATTATCACTTGATAAAGATTTTGTTATTAAAAGACTTAAAATGGAAGGTTAATATGATAATGTTTTTTATTAAAAATAAGATAGGTAGATATCTATTCAAAAAGAGTATATTGCTTGTCCTTATTATACTTAGATTTGTAATTAAACGAAAGACCATAGGCAGATTTAAGCTCTTGAAGTTTATTAAATAGTTCTTTTTATATTCTACATCTAATTTATTTTTTTTAAAAAGTTCTTTTGTTTTAATATACTCTTCTGGAAAATCTTTTTTTAAAAAATTAAAGTATTCCTTTTTAGTTTTACCAAACAAATTCAAATGAGAAGGTAGAACATAATCAACTTTAATTTTTAGCTATTTTATAATAAAGATTCCAAATTCTCATGGTATTCTGCTTATGATATGGATCAGAAATTGTCACAATTGCAAACAATTCTCTATTATTTTTTAATTCTTTTTTTAATACATCCACTATATTAATTTTAACAAAAGTATCATTAATAATCTTTAGAATTTAAATATTTGTGTGAATAAATTGCATAACAGTATTTACATTTATGATTACATCCCCTATATATATTTAAATCATATTTATAGGGTAAATTTCTCTTTAAATTATTTAAAGCATATTTACAATTAATTTTTGTATAATTCATGGAATCAAATTTTAAGTTCTGTAGAATTACCTACTCTTTTTAATTCTTCATCCCATAAGTCACTATTTTCTTTAAATTCATTAAAAAGATTTTTAATTTTTTCAAGATTTAAGTTTATAAGTTCAATATTATTTTTAATTAAGAGATTTTCAGAACCTTTTAAAGTTTCATTTTCTCCAATAACAACTCGAGGTATATTATACATTATAATAGCTCCAGAACACATTGGACAAGGAGATAATGTAGTATAAAGAGTAATATTTTTATATTGAGAATTTTTTAATAATCCTGCATTATTTATTGCATCTAATTCACCATGTAGAATAGGTGAATTTTTCTGAATCATTTTATTATGGCCTTTAGAAATTACTTCATTATTCATAACTAAAATAGAGCCGATTGGAATTCCACCATTATCAGTAGATTTTTGAGCTTCCTCAATAGCTAAATCCATAAAATAATAATCATCAAAAGACATTTTAAAATTTAAAAAAAAGAAAAATTGAATGAATTATTTATCATCAATTTCAATAGGTTTGTTAGATAATCTATCAATTAAACCTCTTTTAGAATGAGATTCAATAGCTTTATTTAATTTATCGTTTTCTTCTTTGAAATTTTTAATAGTTTTATCTTTGTTTTCTAAATCAGTGTAAATTTTATCATAATTTCTTTGTTTTTCTCTTACAACGTTTTCAAGTTCACTTATTCTATTTTCAAGTTTTAATAATTTATCTTTAGAATTTTTGTCAACTTGTTCTTTATAATTACCTATATCAATTAAATCTTTTCTTAATTCATCAACTTCTCCTTGAAGAGTTGAATTTTTTTCTTGTGCTTTTCCAAGTTCTAATTCTTTTTCTCTTAAATTATTAGATAAATTATTGTTTTCTTGTTTTAAGTTTTCTAGTTCATCTGGAGATCCTTCACTAATTTGATTTTTCAAATCATTAACTTGTTTTTGAGAATCTTCTTTGATTTTTTCCATGTCATTTTCTAGATTATTGACTTTAACTTTAGCTACTGCTAATTCTGCACCATTTTTAGCTAGTCTATCACTGAAATCTGCATTAATATCCAATTGTTCATAATATTTTTGAGTACTTTTTTCAAGTGCATCAGTTAATTCTCTTTTTGTATTGAGTAATTCTTTGTTTTCTTCTTTGAGTTTAGGTATTATATCATTAGTTAAATGATTAAGTTCATTTGCTTGATTGTTTAGTTTTGATTCTTGTTCTTCTCTTAATCGCTCTTCTTCTTCAATTTTTTGAAGCTCTTCTATCTCTTGAACTTCTTCAGTTATTTCTATCTCTTGAACTTCTTCAGCTTCATCAGTTTCTTCTATTTCTTCAGCTTCATCTATCTCTTGAACTTCTTCAGCTTCATCAGTTTCTTCTATTTCTTCAGCTTCATCTATCTCTTGAACTTCTTCAGCTTCATCAGTT
>JAHKLT010000038.1 GCA_020854915.1 Methanobacteriaceae archaeon
AACACTAACAATAAGAGAATGGACTTGTCCAGAATGCAGGACAAAACATGATAGAGATATTAATGCATCTATTAACATTCTTAATGAAGCTATCCGAATGAATAATAAATGTACTACAGGACATGTAGGAATTTAAGCTTGCGTTACTATAGAACATTAGTTCTATCTAAACAAGAAACTGTAGCTTATAATAGAGAGCAAGAATCTCCGAGTGAAACTTCATAAAATAATCACTCAGAGAGTATATCAATAAAAACGTGATTTAATGACAAAAAAAATAGCTATTTATGGAAAAGGTGGAATAGGAAAAAGCACAACAGTTTCTAACATTGCAGCTATTTATGCAAAACAAGGACTTAAAACACTAGTTATTGGATGTGATCCTAAAGCAGACACTACAAGAACATTATGTGGTAAGAGGATTCCAACAGTTGTAAATACTTTAAAAGAAAATAAAAAACCTGAAAAAGAAGATTTAATTTTTAAAGGGTACAATGGTATTCAATGTGTCGAAAGTGGGGGTCCAGAGCCTGGAATAGGTTGTGCAGGAAGAGGTGTTATAGTTGCTATGAAACGCCTTGAAAACTTAGATGTTTTTTCAGAGAATTTTGATGTTATTATTTACGATGTTTTAGGAGATGTTGTTTGTGGAGGTTTTTCTGTTCCATTAAGAGAAAAGTATGCAGATGAAACATTTATCGTGACATCTGGTGAATATATGTCTTTATATGCAGCTAATAATATTTCAAGAGGAATTTTAAAACTTAAAAGTAAATTATCAGGAATCATTTTAAATTCTAAAGGAACAAGTAATGAAGATGAAATTGTTCAGGAATTTTCTTCTTTAATTAATACTAAAATTATTGGTAAAATTAATAGAAGTGAATTAATCCAAATTAGTGAATTAGATGCAAAAACTGTTGTTGAAAAATATGCTGATTCAGATGAGACTAAAGAATATGAAAAGCTGGCTCAAGATATTTTAAATTATAATAACTATTCTACACCTACACCACTAGATGATGAAGTTTTAGAAGAATTTTTTAAGAAATTTATAAGTTAACTTTTTTGATTTAAAGATAATAAGAATTTAATTTTCATAGTATTTTTTTTTTAATTGTTTTCTTCTTGAAATTTAAATCTACATAGTATTCTTTTTTTTAATTGTTTTCTTCTTGAAATTTTGTTTTGTGTATATTTTTTTTAATTATAGTGTGTTACTAAACTCTTTCATATAAATGCATGTTTTATTTATATGTAGATATTAAATTAATTAAAAAATATTAGGTAATCAACTATAATGTGTAATAGTGCTTTTATATTTAATAAAGCTTTCATTTATTGCTTTTTTTTAATAATATATCTATTGGTTAGACAAGGGTGATTAAAATAGTTAGTAAGTATGATTTAAAAGATTATAATCCTTTGGAGGATTTTTTATTCAAAATAATCTATTTCTTAAAATATTACTCTTTTAGGAATAATATATTCATTTATTGTTAATTATTTTTGATTTTATTAAAAATAAAAAATCAGAGAAATATTTCTGATTTTTAAATATTATTTATATATTATTAAAGTTAATTTTAATTTTATTTTTGATAATATGCCTTATTTTCATTCAATTTGATATAAAATCAAATAATTTTATATAATAAAAAATTAAATATAATGAATGTAGTTATTTTTATTAATAATGCTTAAAAATAGGGAGGAAAAATTATGGATATGATAAGCCTATTATGGCAGTTAGGGATTCTTTCTGCTGTATTAGTTTTTGGGATTAAAATAGGGCTTGCATCAGGACTAGCTAATTTAGAAAAAAAATATTTAGCTTTGATTTGCGCAGGTTATGGTGCAGGTGTTTTAATAATTGCGAGAATTTCATCTTTTTTTGCTGATGAGTTAACATCGGCAATTTATGATTATAATGTTGTATTCTTTTTAGTAATGGCTATAATAATGATTATAGCAGGAGTTTTTACTATTCGTGAATGGAAAGTTAATGAAAGGAATACTACAACAGCAACTTGTTTAGCTGTAATTGCTCCATGTCCTTGTTGTTTTGGTTCAATTATTGTAAGTATTCTTCTTGTTGCTCCAACAATAGGACTTGGTCCTTTTCATCTTAGTCAATATGTTGCACTTGCATTAGTAGCTACAATAGTTATTGCATATTTTGCATCTAATACCATTATAAAACATATTAATAAACCTTATCCAATAATTCTTGGTAATTTTATGCTATTTTTAGGAATTTATTTCTTATTATCCTCAATTGTTTTACCAAATTTAGCGAGTGTAATGGGCAAAGATATGAGTTCTATAAACATAGCATCTACAGGATCTATTGTTATGATATTAATTTTTATAGCTATTCTTTTGGTAGTTGGTATATTTTTAAATAAAAAAAATGATAACTTTTTTAAATAATTTTAATTTGGTGATAAAAAAATGACATCTGTAATTCCTGGTGGAGAATATTTAACTGGAGCATTGAATGCTATTTCACAGAGCTTTCTTATTCCTGTTATTATACTTTTACTTGTTATAATTGTGGCTACTGTTATAATAGCTGGTGGCTTAATCTCAGAATATACTTCTAGAAAAAATATCCCTGTTACAAGAATTAGGGATATAATTTTTGATATTAATAAAGCAGAATCTAGTGATGAAATAAAAAATATTGTTGAAAATTCTGAAATTCCTAATTCACAAAAAAAGGTTTTATATGAAGTAGCTGATTCTAGTGATTTAGATCATGATAATAGGGAAGCTTTAGCTCGTAAATTAATTGAAGATGAAGAAAATAAAATCGATAAGACTTTAGAAAAAACTGATATTATTACTCGTGTTGGTCCTACTTTAGGTTTAATGGGTACTTTAATTCCTATGGGTCCTGGTCTTGCAGCTCTTGGAAGTGGAGATATTAATACATTGGCTGATGCTATTATTGTTGCTTTTGATACAACTGTTGTAGGTATTGGTGCTGGTGGTTTAGCTTATGTAATATCTAAAATTAGAAAAAGATGGTATGAAGAATATATTTCTGATTTAGATGCATTAGTTGATTCTGTTTTAGATTTCATGAAGAAGTAATAGTGATTTTAATGGTTAGAAAACATCACAGACGAAGAAGATCACAAGTTGATGATCAAGATCCTCTTGCAGGTACAACTAATCTTGTTGATGCAATGCTTGTTATATCAGTGGGATTATTAATCTTTCTTGTAATGAGTTGGAATATGCAAAGTGTAGTTTTCTCAGATATGACTCAACAAGAAAAACAAGAAACTATGGAAGCTATGAAACAAGCTACTGAAGTTAATCAGGGACAAGAATTAAACGATACTCCTGAAACATCTAATAGCTCTGGAGAAGGTTATACTGAAATGGGTAAAGTGTATAAAGATCCTTCATCAGGTAAACTGATTATGGTTGAAGAATCATAATTCCTTTTTCTTTTTTTTTTAATTTTTTTATTTTTTATTTTTATATTTATTTTAGGGGATATTTTGAAAATTAGTATTTCATCATTATCATTATTTGATAAAAACTTAGAATATACATTAGAAATAGCTGAAAATTAAATTTTGAGTATTTTGAACTGGTTAATGAGTATCCTACTAATCAGGAGAATAATGATCTAATTGAGACATTTGATTTTAAATACTCTATTCATTCTTCAACTACTGATATTAATCTAGCTTCATTAAATGAGTTTATTTGTAAAGCTTCTATTGATGAAATTAAAAAATTTATAGATCTTGCAAATAAAATTGATAGTAATCTTTTAAATATGTTAATCCAGAAGGATGAGTAACAACAACCTCCATGTGAAGAAAAAATTTTAGATAATTGTATAAAGTCTTTAATTGAATGCTGTGATTATGGAATAGATAATGGTGTTAGTGTTCTGATTACAAGGGGTTGAAAGAGTTGGATAAAGCTAGATTATGGAATAGATAATGGTGTTAGTGTTACTGTTGAAAATATGCTTAATGTTGAAACATTGATTTATCAAGATATTTATAAGTTGAATAATTTTTTAGAGGATGTTGATATGTATATGACTTTAGATGTTGGTCATTCTTTAATAAACAGTTTTCAAGAAAATGAATTATATTTTGACAGAGTTAAACATATACATCTCTCTGATAATTTTAAAGATAAAGATTCACACTTAGGTTTAGGTAATGGTGCAATTGATTTTAAGACAGTTATAAATTTATTTGAAAAAAATAGTTATGATGGTATATACTATGTCATTGAGATTAATGATAAAAATTCTATAGAATCTAGTTTTGAATTATTAAAAAAATTAAAATAGTTATATTTCTATATTATAGTGTGTTACCAAACTTTTTCATATAAATGCATGTTTTATTTATATATAGATATTAAATTAATTAAAAAATATTAGGTACAACTATAAAAAAAGAAAAAAAGTTTAATTTATTAAATTTTATTTTTGATATGGTGATGGTAACTCACAAACATCATTATTTTTAGCTAAGTATGCATATAATAATGCTGCAATTACAGAACCTACAATAGTTGCAATAAAGTATAATGGTAAAAGCACATGAACTGGTGCTACTAAAGAGCTACCAAATATTGCAGCAAAAACATAGGGTCCAAAGTATCTAATAGGAGTAATACCTGCACCTGTAATTGGTCCAAGGAATACAACAAGAGCTGTAACAGTTAAACCTATAGATATTCCTGCAAAACCAGGAACTGCTTTTGAATCAATAGCTACTCCCATAATAATTAACATTAAAGCAAATCCACCAATTACTTCAGCTACAAATGTCGCAACTAAATCTATTGAAGGGTTTGGTGCTACAAATGCTGATGCAATTGATGCTTGAGGTAATATTAAGAATAATAATAAACTTGCAATTACAGAACCTATTAACTGAGCTATTATATATAAAATTGTTTCTTTTCCAGTAATATGTTTTGTAATCCATAATCCAATTGAAACACCTGGGCTTAAATGACATCCAGATATTTTACCAAATACATAAATAGCTGCTAATGCCATAAGTCCAAATACTAATCCAATTGATAACCAATCAGCGAGTGATGTTAAAGTTGGTGCTGCATCACCAGTAAATGCAACAATAACTGAACCTAATCCAAAAAATGCAACAACAAATGATGCTAAAATTTCAGAAATTAATTTTTTTCCTATTCCACATTCTGACATAAAAAACCTCCTTAATGAATATAAATCAAATTATTGATAAAATTTATATTCAATACTATCTTATAATATTGTTATATAAATTATTTGTGTCTTAAAAATATTAGTTAAATGTAAATTAAATTTACTAAGTTTTAAATATTTTTAATATTATATGTGTAAATATTATTTAATCATAGTATGATTTTAAAAAATAATATATTTTTAATTTTTAGAAAAAATAATAAATAATGAAAATTTTATTAAAATTAACTTAATAAAAATGAAAACAATATTTAATAATACTTATTTTTCAATGAATTTCTAAATCATAATAATGTCAGTGTCAATTTGTTAGTTGGTTTTTTTGCACTCAATTTTTTATTTCTTTTTATTGTTAGATTTTTTGATAATTGTGCCTTGGCACGTGTTTTTTTCATAAAATAAGAATAGTAAGCTTTATATGAGTGGAGAGC
>JAHKLT010000026.1 GCA_020854915.1 Methanobacteriaceae archaeon
CTGCCTAGAAACATTCAATATTGCTGAGGCTTCAGATATATTAGAACCTTCATTAATACTTTTAATAAAAATTAATCGTTGATAAAACCTTGCAGTAACTTTACATTCTTTAATTAACTCATCAATATCTTCAACTTTAAAATCATCGTTAGTTATTAATTTAGACTTGCTTGACATAACAACAATTATGTTTTTCATATGTTATAAAAGTATGGTAAAATACTATATTTGGAACTTTAATAGTTTCATAATCTTCACAAGAATTATTATCAATAGAATTCATAAATTAATATTTAAAATTCATTATTGATAAAATTTACCATTATAACTATAATTTATTTAGATAGTTTAGAAAAAGCAAAAGATTTTCAAGTATTTTTAAATAATTTTGCAGTATTTTATAAAGGAGAAATTTTAACACATGAAATTTTAAATAAGAATAGATTAAAAAAAGATTTTAGATAAAAAATAGCTTAATTTTCAATTTTCAAGAAAAATATATGATTAATTAAATTTCCCATTTAAGAACAGTTTTACCAAAACTTTTATTATTATCTTTATTAAAAGCATTGTTTAAATCATTTAAATTTTTTATTTCAATAAAATCCGTAACTAAATTATTTAAATATGAAATCATCTGAGGATAGTTTTTTAATAAATTAATAGCTTCAATAAAATCTTCTCTTTCACTACGACTAGATCCTAGAATAGTTAAACCTTTTTCTAAAATTAAACGAGTGTTAATTGAAACAGGAAATTCTGATACACCAAACAATGAAATCACACCTTGTGGATTTATTAAGCTTATTATCTGCTCAATAGCTACTTGTGAAGAATGAGAACCAACACATTCAAAACCATGATCAATAGCTAAATCTCCTGGAATTTCACTAACTTTATAAGTTTCATCAACAAATGAAAATAAATTTAAATTTTCAATGTGTTTTCCAAAAACAATTATTTTAGAATGAGGAAATACTGTTTTTAAAACAAGTGAAATAATAAATCCTAGATTACCGTCACCCCAAACACCTAAAATATCTTTTTTATCATTAGCTATTTTTTTAAATCTACTCACTCCATGACAAGCTACAGAAATTAGTTCTAAAAATGAAGCTATTTTAAAATTAATCTCACTTGGTAATTTAATAAGTCGATCTTTTTTAAGAGAAACTAAATCTGATGTAAATCCATCAAAGCCACTTCCTCTAAATTTACTAGAAGATAAATAATTTAAACTTATATATTCATTTTCTTCAGTAGGAGTATTTGGAATAAGTACAACATTATCTCCTGGTTTAAATTCCTCTGTATTGTCTTTTATAATTTTTCCAATAGCTTCATGAATTAAAGCCATTGGTAATTTTTCATCAAGAATTTTAGACTCTCTTTGACCTTGATAATAACGTTGGTCTGCTTTACAAATAGATAAATAGCTAGGCCTTACAATTACATCTTTATCTACATCTAATTCAGAGTATGTTTTTTCAAAGTATTTAGGAGATTTAAGTTTATAAATATTATTTATCATTATTTAAAACCGTTTCATTTAAAATTACATTAGCTACTTGTAAATCATAAGGATGGGTTATTTTAATATTAGTTTCATCGCCATCAACTAAATATACATCTTCATTATTTAAAACAAATATCTTACAAGCATCAGTTAAGCTATTTTTTTCATCTAAAGATAAATTATTATAAAGTGAATCTAATTTATTTATTTTAAAGCTTTGTGGAGTTTGTCCTTGATATAAATTATCTCTTTTAGGAATAGCTGATACTTTTCCCCCATCAGCTTCAACAATAGTGTCTGTTGCAGGAATAACTGTATCACATGCACCATACTTTTTTGCAAAAGTAATGTTATCTTCTATAATTTTATAAGTTAAAAAAGGTCTAACTGCATCATGAGTTACGATAAGTGATTCATCATCAATATTAAAATTTTCTTTAATATAGCTAATGCCATTCATAATAGTATCATTTCGAAGATTGCCACCTTCAAGAACAATAATCTTTTCATTATTTTCAATATGCTTATCAATTAAATCATTAGTATGAGAAATATAATCTTTTGGTGTTAAAACAAGGATTTTTTCAAAATTATTAAAAAGAGAAAATTTTTCAATTGTATGAATTAAAATAGGTTTATTTCCTAACGATAAAAACTGTTTAGGTTTTTCATTATTACCCATTCTTGAACCAATACCACCTGCTAAAATAGCTGCAAATATCATTTAAAAAATTCCTATTTATTTTTCAAATACTATTAAAAAATGTGATTTTCCCTCAGGAATATCTTCACCAATTTCATTGTTTAAAAGTACTTTATTAAGTTGGTGTTTTTTAAAAAAGCCTTCTATTTCCTCTGGAGAACTTCTAACAACATAAGGAGGACCATGTTTAGTATCTTGCTTTTTATAATCCATAATAGCTATTTTACCACCTACTTTAGTAACCCTTTTTAATTCTGAAATTGCTTCATCTAAATGATTTGTAGCTTTAAATCCATGAAAAACATTAACCATTAAAATGATATCTAAAGTATTATCGTCTAAATCTATTTTATCTGCTATGTCGGATTTTATTGGAATTAAATTTTTAATATTTTCTTTTTCTTTTAGGTTATTTAAATCTTCAACTGATGGTTCATAAATATCTAAAGCATATACTTTACCTTTTGATAATCTTTTTAAAGCTTCGATAGCTACATGACCATCACCACAACCAGCATCCATAAAATTTTCATTACCTTTAATATCTAGTTGATCTAAAATTTCATTAGTATCTAAAAAAGGTTCACTTGATCTTCCTTGAACCCTATGGCCATTAAATGGAAGAATACCCGTATTATTTGTCATATTATCACCATGAAAAAATTTAATTTAATTATAATATTAAATTAGTTTTTTTAATTATTATACTTAATTATACATTTATAAAAAATATCATAGAAATAATAATTTAATTAACTTAAAAATTATATTAAAAAGAGTAGTGATTAATAAATTAAATGAAAAATAGTGTTTAAAAATAAAGTATATTAAATTGTTTTATATAAAAAGTAAAAAGGAATTATTTTTTCCAATTTTGTTTAACTCCCCTTCCTCTTTTACTACCTGGTTTTGTATAACTCTTTTTTTGTCCAGTTCTTTTATTAGTTCCTTTAATTTTTGCCATCATATAACCTCATAATAATTAATTCATAAATATATTTAGAAAAATAGAATTTATAGAATACTATAAAATTTCTTTTACATAGTATTTAAAGTTTATTAAAGAATTATTTTAAAAATTCATGTAGTATATTCTGCATTTATTTTTACATAATCATATGTTAAGTCACAACCCCAAGAAGTAGCTTCAAACTCACCAATATTTAAATCAGCAATAACTTCAATTTCATTATTTTCCATTATTTTTTCAGCTATTGTAAGGTTTTCACTCCCATCAAAAGCTAATGGAATTCCATCTTTAACTAAATCTGTGAAAAGATCTTTAGATTTTATAGAAATAGAAATTTTATCTTGTTTCATTGAAACACCAGAATATCCAATAGCTGCAGCAATTCTCCCCCAATTAGGATCTCCACCAAAAACAGCAGATTTGAATAATGAAGAAGAAATAACAGATTTAGATGCATTTCGAGCATCATTTTCGCTTTTAGCTCCTTTAACAGTGACTTCTAAAAACTTACTTGCACCTTCACCATCACGAACCATCATTTGAGCAAGTTCTTGACATAAATAATTTAATCCTTTTTGAAAATTAGAATCTATTTTACCATTATCAACAAGATTACAATTAGATTTACCATTAGCCATTAAAATAGCTATATCATTTGTACTTTCATCACCATCAACAACAATCATGTTAAAACTATTATCAACAGCTATTTTTAAAGATTTATTGATTTCTTCAGCAGATAATTTAGCATCAGTAACTAAAAAAGATAACATAGTCCCCATATTAGGTGCTATCATCCCTGTACCTTTAGTTACACCACCAATTTTAACTTTTTGATTGTTTGTTAATGTTACCTCTACAGCAAATTCTTTAGATACTGTATCTGTAGTCATTATACCCTTAGCAAAAGCAGTAGAAGATTTTGAAGAATGATTTAAATTTTTTATGGATTTTTCTTCTAGATTTAAGAGTATATCCATTGGCATTTTTCTACCAATAACACCAGTAGACGCAGTAGCTATTAAATTAGGAGGGATATTTAATTTTTGAGATGCAAAATCAACCATCTTCAAACAATCATCCATACCTTCTTTACCAGTAAAACAGTTTGCATTTCCACTATTTGCAATAATTAAAGAAAGTTTACCATTTTTTATTATTTTTTCTGTATACTCAATTGGTGCAGCTTTTATTTTATTTGATGTGAAAACAGCAGATGCATTACTATCTAAGTTTGAAATAATAGAAACTCCATATTTTCCATACCTTGTACCTGATGCATCTACACCCTCAACTGAGCAAATTCCACCACTAATTGCTTTAATATTTTCTAAATTTCTAATTTTCATTATATCAAAAAATAAAAGAACTTAGCTAATTCTTTTTAATATTCATAAGTTCCATTAGTACTATTATTGTAAAATTCTCCTTTAGGATAATATATTGCACTTGTATTATTATAAATAACATCTTCTTCTACATCATCTACTTCTTCTAGTTCAATATTAGAATGGTTTTCATAAGCAGATAAATTATTAGTTACATTTATCGGAATCGGAGTATTATTAGTTTCCTCTACAGAAGGATCATCCCCAGATATTCCCATCGTTATGCCAATCCCAGTTCCTAATCCAAATGCAATTAAAATAGCTACAATAATAATAATCGTTGTGTTTTCATTTCTAGGTTTCATTTTTATAGGTTTTACAATTATAAGAATATTTAAATTTACTTAAATTTTAATAAACAATTAATTTCATTCAAATCTTTATGATTATTTTTTAAAATAATCATTTATATACTTTGTTAAGTGTGTATGTGCGTACATACATTATAATAGGAAAAATAATAAAAAATTAAAATTCTTCAAAAATAATATTAAAAATTAAATAATTAATAAAAATTATTTCTTAATTAGAAATATTATTTATAAAAAATTAGAAAAAATAGTTTCATATTAATCTTTATAAAATCATTTATATATAAATAAAAATATAAAAATTATGTATGTGTGTATATGTGTAAAAATGTAAACTAATAAATATATTATAAAAACATGTAAGTAAAAATTAAAATGAATTCATATACTCATAAATAAATAGTAAAAAATATATATATGTTATTATAAAAAATTTAGTAACAATGACAAACAAAGATGAAGTGGATAGAATCTGGAAATTATCAGAAAAAACTAGGATGAACATATCTCTCCCTAAAGATTTAGCAAACTGGTTGGAGGATAGTGCTTCAACAATATGGAAATTAGATAAAGGAGCACGTTCTAAAGAAGTTACAAGACTACTTTTAGATGCTAAGCGTAGAAGTGAAGAAGAATTATAAAATTATGATTTTTTTTAAGAAAATAAAGCATAAATAATAGCTATTAATACTGCAACAAAACCAAACCATGCAAATCCCAAAATAGATGCAAAATAAGAAATTGTAAATACAAGTAAAAACACCCCAAATAATTTAGATTTTTGATTACTTAAAAAATTTATAATAGTTCTTAAAAACTCAGAAGGAATATTATAAGCATAAATACCATTAGCTATTTCAAAAACAACAAGAGATAAAGGACTAAAAGAATTAATATTATCTGCAAGTTGAGCTCGTTCTCCTGCTTCGCGTCTACTTTTACCAATACCAGACCTTATCTTAACATTATTATTTACTGCAAACCACGCAGCATCTAAACCTGCACGAATAGCTAAATCTTTAGAAGGAAACCTAGCAATAAAATCATCACCACCTTCCCTATATCCTTCAAGTTCACCATTACATTCGGTTTCAATGAAGTTCTTAATTCCCGTCATTAACTCAACTAAATAATCCCTACCATGTTTATCAATAAATTTAGTAGAATCAATCATATCAATAAAAAGATAATTCTGAAGTTCTTCTGTTTTAGAATTATTTAAAATAAAAGGTGAATCAAAAACTATTGCAAATTCACCACCTAATTTAGTAAAAGAAACTCCTGGGAAGTTACCAATTTCTTTAGTATAATTAATTGAACGCTCAATAGCTGCAGCACCAGTCATCCCCACAGCAGCAGAAACATTAACATTATTATCAAAACCAATACCAATAAAACGAATAGCTATTTTTATTGCAGTATTTTTACTATTTAATTTTGAAATAATTTCAGTAGAACTTTTTTCAACAATTTCCCCTTTTTCATCTAAAATAATATCTGAAAACATATTAATTAAATGACTTGGATGATCTAACTCTATAAATAAATAACGATCACTACCCATAACAATATTACTTACAAGAGCATATTCTTCAATTTTATTTTCAGCAGGTTTTAATTCATAAAAATTATGATTTCTAGGAAGATTTTGCTCTCCTAAATCCCTTAAAAGATTTTGAAAAATACTATCTGTAGTAATATTTGCTTTTTCTATTTCAAGTAAAGCAGTTTGAGTATAATTAAATAATTCCACATATTCAGATTCCATAGGATTAGTTGGAAAATATTTAGTTCCAATACTTATAGCATCATGTTTAGTTAATAATTTAATAAGAAGCTTAGATAAGCTAAATTTACTCATCTAACTTTCCTCCTTTAACTAAAATTATCTCAAAATCTCCTGGTTTTTCAAGTAACATGTCAGGTTTAACAGAAACAAAAGGAAACTTCCAAGATCCTAACCTACCAGCAATAGTACTTGCAATATTCCTTGAATTTTTCTTTATAAAAACTTCATCATGAGTGTTTATTCGAATTTCAATATTATAATGAGCATTATCAGAAACTTCATCAGCAATCATTACATTTAATTCAAAATTTCCAGGTTTCATGAATAAATCGTTTCTAACAGCTATTAATGGTTTCTTTTCTAATCTTAATCTATCTGCAACAGTGACAGAAATATTACCTGCATTTTTTACAACTATTTTATAATCCTTAGGATGAACCAATACAAAAATTACATAAGGAGCTGCAATTTCAACATCTTCAACCATATCCATTACTTTGTTAAACAATGGAATTTTTGAAAATAAATTTTCAATTTTTGAATCAACATTATTTTCATTATCAATTTTTACAATAGCTTGTTTTACGATATTTAATGGGGAGATTTCAACTCCATTCTTATCAGAGTAAACATTCCACCTTTTAAAATCCAATTGTTTAATAATCTCATCACAGATATTTTGTAAAATATGTTTATCCCTTTTTGGTTTTCTTATTTTACCAAAGGTTATATTATCCCCATCAAAAGCAAAAGGAATCCTCATGCTATTAATATCTTTATATTCATCAGTAAAATCTCTAAATTTATCATTAGACAATATTTTAGCATTTTCCTTTTCAGCTAATTCAAAAATAAAATGATCTGCATTATTACCAGATTCAACTTGTTCAACATTTTCACTTTCTAAAAGCTTTTCAAACTGCAATTTATCATCAATTTCATGACGAAGAGATGCATCAACAATAATAACAAACTCATCCCCATTTTTTTCTAATGCATCCACTGCAGCAAGAATATTGCTTAGTTGAGGTTTAGAATCTTTATTTTTTTTATAATGAGCTAAATTAGAACCATCAATAACCACTTTCACAATATCACCTAATGAAATTTTATAATGTATAAAAATATTAATTAAAGTTAATAATTATATATATTTAAAAACATGTATTTAAATTTATGTAAAACCCCAATTTTTTACAAATAATTATTACAAAAATATTTAAAAAATCATTAACGAGAAATAGGTTGTTTAAAAAATTTATTCAAACTTTAAAACTTTTAAAATAAAAATTCATAAAAACATATAGGATAAAAATAATTTTTAATATGTTTTAATTTTCAGTAATAATTAAATAATAATTAAGTTGTAGAAAATTATATTTACAATATGATAAAAAAAATTTACAATAATAAATTAATAAAAGGATAAAAATTATGAATAAAAAAAATTTAGTAATAATATTAATTTGTTTTTTAATAATAGGGGGATTATCTGCTTATTTTGTTTTAAATAATAATATATCTAAAGAATATAGTGAAATAAAAAATAATACAACCATAAAAAGTACAAATAATACAACCATAAGTAATACGAATAACGAAGTTAATACTAATGTAAATCATGAAAACGAAAATGTACAAGAAGTAGAAACCCAAAATTCTGTTCCAAATCAAGAAAATTCAAATTATAATCCTGATGATTATCTATCTTGTGAAGAATTAAAAGAAAAATACCCTCATATGTCTGATGGTGAATTACAAGAAAGATTTGGTGAGAGAGGTGAAGGTGGAGTTAGTTATGATGGATTAAGAGCAGATGAAAGAAGAGAACAAATAAGACAAGGAGTTTATAATTATCCATCATATGAAGAATCATGAAAATATAGTGTGTTACCAAACTTTTTCATATAAATGCATGTTTTATTTATATATAGATATTAAATTAATTAAAAAATATTAGGTAATCAACTATAACTTAAAAATTACTATAAAAATGATTATTTAAGATCATTTCGGTTAAAATTACCTAAAACAAAATTTTTTCCACCAATATGATTTAAATATATTTCTATATTATCATCTGAAATATTGTAAACATTATATGAATTTAAATCTTTTCCTCTAAGCTTATTAGAAGAAACAGAGCCGGCATTAACAAATAATGTATTATTCATTTTCCAAACATTGTGTACATGTTTATGTCCACATATTACAAGATCAACTTGATGGTCTATTAAACTTTTTAGAATATCTCCTGCATCTGATAATACATTTCTTTCACGACCAGTTTCAGGAATCGGAATTACATGATGATGCATTGCAACAATAGTAAAATTATTTTCAAATAAACACTGATCTAATTGTTTATCCATCCATACTTGTTGAGGTCTTCCAATATTACCACTATCAATATCAGGGGAGCTAGAATCTACACCAACTACAACAAAATTGTTATCTTTAATTAGTTTCCAGCTTCTTTCACCAATAAATTCTTCAAAAGTTTCATATCCTAAATTCCTAGAATCATGATTCCCTGGAACAGCATATAAAGGTGGTTTAAACAAAGATAATAATTTTTTAGCTTGAATATATTCTTTATAATAACCTTGATTTGTAATATCTCCAGTTACTAAAATCATGTCAGGATTTAAACTATTTATTTCTCTAACTGCTTTTAAAAATACTTGCTCATTGAATTCAGTTTTACTTATATGTAAATCAGAGATATGTGCAATAACTGTCATGATATCTAAGAGCTTAATTTTAAAATAGCCTCTGCTAAATCTCCATTTGTATCGATTAATGCTTTTTCAGCATCTTCTTTAGAAACATTTGCTTGATTAGCTACCATTTCTATATCTTCATCAGGAATAATAACTTCTTCTTCAATTTCAATTTCTTGAGCAGTTCCAGAAACTTGATATGTTTCTTGACCCATTACATTCATCATACTAACTTCAGCATTAGGAATAAATAATTCTTTATCTTCTAAGCGTATAATAACTTCTTTAACACCTTGAAGCTCTTTCATATCCATTCCCATTTTCTTCATTTGTCTTTCCATCTGTTTCATTTGTTTTGGATTCATTCCAGGAATCATAATAATAACCTCTTTTAATATTTTTTTAATTTTAAACTTATAAATTTAATTAATAATTTCTTTTTCTAGCATTATATGCTGTATAAAATATAAATATTCCAATCAAAAGTAATACAATTTGTGGAAAAATAGCAAATACTATTGTTGGAATTAAATTAAGTTTTATGAGAATCCATAAAACAGCATATATAATAATAACACTACCAAAAAACATTGCGATTTTATTTAAACTATCTTTAATATCCATTGGTATTCCAGTTGGTATTGGCAAATTTAACCCTCCTATATTTCTTTTACACCATTTTTAGTTCCAAGGATAACTTTATCAGCCATTTGTGTAAATAATCCATTTTCAACAACCCCTGGAATTGAATTCAAACTTCTCTCTAATTGGGGAGGATTTGAAATACTTTGAAATTTAGCATCAATAATAAAATTACCATTATCAGAAACAACTGGTCCTTGTTTATTTTTTGCAATTCTTAAAACAGGTTTAGCGCCCATATCTTTTAGATTTTCTGAAACAAGTCGAACTGCTACTGGAATAATTTCAATAGGAAGAGGAATTTCACTTAATTCATCAACATATTTTTCTTCATCAGCAATAACATAAAATTTATTTGCAGCATAATCAACAATTTTTTCTATAGTATGTGATGCTCCACCACCTTTAATAATATCTAAATTATAATCTATAGCATCTGCACCATCAATAGCTAAATCAATATCATATTCTTCAGTTGATCCAATTTTAATACCACAATCAATAGCTAATTGAAATGCTTGATAAGAAGTTGCAACACCAATAATATCTAATTCTTCATCTTTAATTCTTTTTCCAAGCTTTTTTATAAAATAGCTACTTGTAGATCCTGTACCTAAGCCTATAACTTGGCCATCATTAACAAATTTTACTGCATACTCTGCTACATCTTTTTTAAGATTCAATTTAACACCTCTAATTATATAACAAAAGCTAATTCTAATTTATGTAAGTCATAACCTTTTTTACATATTCCCTTATGTTTTCCTTCATTTTCCATGATAACACATTTGTCTCCAGGAATTAAACCTTCAGGAAAACAATATGGTTTATATTCACAATTTTCATCACAAACTAACGGTTCATATCTAAAAGTTGAACCTTCAAAAATATTTTTAGAATCAGATAAAACTGCAATATTGGCTCTTTCAATAACAACAGGAAGAACTTCATTTTCATCATGAATTGGGCATTTTTGCCCATTTTCTTTAACACTTTTAATAATATATTTGCGATTTTTCTCTAATGAATCAACACAAGATGATTTAAACCTACATTTTTCACATTCATCTGCAGGTCCATAAAAAATAAAACTATTTCCTTCTTTTGCTAAATCTTTCCCAATTAATGTTATCATGAAATCACCTCAGTTTTAATAGCTAAATTTTTTGCAGCTTCTTTTGAAAGACCATTATCTCCTAAAATAGTGTATCTTTCTGGTCTTATTTTATGAGCATTCAATAATGATTCAATAATAATTTCGGAATCTATTCCTAATTCTTCAGCATTAGTAGGAGCACCAATGTTTTTTAATTTATCTCTTATAAATTTCCAATCTCCACCATGAAGATGCATCATCATAATAGTTCCAACACCACATTGTTCACCATGTAATGCAGGTTTATCAGAAATTTGATCTAAGGCATGACTAAATTTATGTTCTGAACCACTAGCAGGTCTACTAGAACCAGCTATACTAATTGCCATCCCACTACTAAATAATGTTTTAACTACTAAACGAGTGCTTTCTTCTAAACCTTCTTTAATGCTTCCAGAATATTTTGTGATTAATTTTGAAGACATTTCAGATAATGATGCTGCAGATTCACTATAATATACATTTTTTAGTCGTTTAGCTAATTTCCAATCTTTGATAGCTGTGAAATTAGATACAACATCAGCACAGCCTGCTGCCAATAATCGAAAAGAAGAATTAGTTATAATATTAGTATCAGCTATAACACCAAGAGGGGATTGTGCTTTCATTGAAGATGAACCTTTAGAATTTTTAATAGAAGCTAAAGGTGAAACAATACCATCATGAGAAGCTGTAGTTGGTAGAGATATAAAATGAATACCTCTATTTGTTGATGCCATTTTTGCAACATCAATAACCTTTCCCCCACCAATTCCTAAGATAAAAGAAAAATCCGAAGAAGTTTCTTCAACCTTTTTTACTGAATCAATATCTGCTTCTTTTACTTTAATATAATCAACATCAAAATCACTATCTTCTAAACTTTCAATAGCTTTTTTACCGGCAATATCATAAGTATTATTACCAGTAACAATTAATGCCTGTTTTTCTAGCCTTAAATCATTACAGATATTTCCTGTTTCAAAAATTAAATCTGGACCAATATGAACTTCCCTAGGCATTTGAATTTTTCGACTATCCATAATATCTTCCAATTTATACAATAATACATTTGTCAATTATTAATAAAAAAAGTTTTGTTTAAATTAGATTTTTAATTATAATCTTATATATAAATAAGTATTAATATTTATTATAGGTGATATAGTGGAAAATTTTAGTGAATGGTTTCATGATATTTTAGATAAAGGAAATATAATAGATTCAAGATATCCTATTAAAGGTATGAGTGTATGGTTACCTTATGGTTTTCAAATAAGAAGATATACCTTAGAATTATTAAAAGAATTATTTGATAGAGACCATGAAGAAGTACTATTTCCATTACTTGTTCCAGAAGATGAATTAGCAAAAGAAGGAATTCATGTTAAAGGTTTTGAAGAAGAAGTTTATTGGGTAACAAAAGGAGGCAATAAAGAATTAAATAAAAAACTAGCTTTAAGACCTACTAGTGAAACAGCAATTTATCCAATGTTTTCTTTATGGATTAGATCACATATAGATTTACCTTTAAAATATTATCAAATAGTTAACACATTTAGATATGAAACTAAACATACACGGCCACTTATAAGAGTTCGTGAAATATCAACTTTTAAAGAAGCACACACTGCACATGCAACAAAAGAAGAATGTAAAAAACAAGTTGAAAAAGCTGTTGAATTATATAAAGAATTCTTTGATTATTTGGGAATACCATATATCTTAAGTAAAAGACCAGAATGGGATAAGTTCCCAGGTGCAGATTATACTATGGCCTTCGATACATTGCTTCCTGATGGAAAAACATTACAAATAGGAACTGTTCATAATTTAGACCAAACATTTGCAAAAACATTTGATATAACTTTTGAAAATGAAAATGGAGAACATGAATATATATATCAAAGTTGTTATGGTTTATCTGATAGAATTATAGCTTCTATAATTGGAATTCATGGAAATGAAAAAGGACTTGTCCTACCCCCTGTTGTATCACCAAAACATGTTACTATAATTCCTATTTTGTTTAAAGACACAAGAGAGAAAGTTTTAGAAAGATGCGAGTCAATTAAAAAAGAATTGGAATCTGCAGGAATTAGAGTAGATATTGATGATAGAGATATAAGACCAGGCAAGAAATTTTATGACTGGGAATTAAAAGGAACACCACTTAGACTTGAAATTGGACCTAAAGATTTAGAAAATAATAAAACTTTTATTACAAGAAGAGATAATCTTGAAAAAAATGAATATCCATTAGATGATAATCTTATTGAAAACATAAAAGAAATTATAAGTCAAATAACAAAAGATATGTCTTCTAAAGCATTTAAAGATTTAAAAGATGCTATTGTATATTGTGAAAATATTGAAAAAATTCCTGAATTAATTAAAAACAAAAAAATAGTAGTTTTCAGTTGGGATGGTAAAAATTCAAGTGGTGAAGCTATTGAAGAAGAAACTGGTTATGATATTTTAGGAATCCATAAAGAATTAGATGAAAATTCAAATGATAAGTGTATTTACTCAGGAGAAAAAGCAAAATATCTTGCATTAATAGCTAAAACATATTAGGTGATTTAAAATGGATAATATTTATGCAATAATTCCAGTAAGCAAGTTTGAAAATGCAAAAACACGTTTATCACCTTTTTTAAATGAAAAAGAAAGAGAAAAATTGTTAAAAGCTATGCTTAAAGATGTAACAGATAGTTTAAGAAAATATGTAGATAGAATTATTTTAATAAGTGCAGATAAAGAAGTTTTAAATTATGGAAATAAATTAAAAATAGATACACTTAAAGAAAGTTCAAATTCAAATTTAAACAAAGCTATTAGTCAAGCAATGGATTATTGTAAAGATAAATGTAAAAATGTAATAATAACACCTTCAGATATTCCTCTCATAATGAAAATAGATATTGATTTATTGATTGAAAAAATTAATTCCTATGAGATTATAATATCTCCATCTAAAGGTGGTGGAACAAACATATTAATTTTAGCTCCAAAAATTATTGAAACAGAATTTGGAGATTTCAGCTATTTAAAACATATAAAAAAAGTAGAAAAGAATAAATTAAAATATCTTGTTTATGATTCATTTTTTATAGCATTAGATGTTAATACTACTGAAGATTTAGGTGAAATAATGGTTCATGGAACTGGAAGTCAAACACGAAAATATCTTAAAGATTTAAACATAATCGTTGAGTCCATTCATGGCAGTGAACGTTTAAAAGTAAGGAGAGATACATGATTGTAATGTCAATAGCTGGAATTGATCCTAGTGGAGGAGCTGGATTATTTGCAGATATAAAAACCTTTCAAAATATTGGAGTTTATGGAACAGGAATTCCAATCGCATTAACAAGCCAAAATCCCTATAAAATATTTTCTCTAAATCCAATAGAAGTTTCTTATATTGAAGAAGAAATAGATTCTGTTTTAGATGGATATAATAGTATAGAATTTATTAAAACAGGAATGTTATACTCAGAAGAGATTATTAAATTAGTTTCAAAAAAGATAAATGAATATAATCTAAAAGCTATCGTTGATCCAGTAATGGTTGCTACATCTGGAGGAAAATTATCTAAAGATAATATTTCCGATGCAATATTAAAATATTTACTTCCAAAATCAATTTTAACAACACCAAATATAAATGAAGCATCCTATTTATCAAAGATAGATATTAAAAATAAAGAAGATGCTTTAGATGCTGTTTTAAAAATTGGAAAAACTTGTGATGTACTTATTACAGGAGGACATCTAAATGGAATAAACACTTTAAATTTAGGTGGTGAAATTAGTATTATTAAAGAAAAATTAATTGAAAGTGAAAATTTACATGGAAGTGGATGTGTTTTTTCAGCAGCTATTGTTTCTTATCTTGCTCTTGGAAATGATTTAAAAATAGCTATTGAAAAATCATTTAAATATGTTAATAATGGAATAAAAAATGGAAAATATGGAACATTAATTAATAAAAATTTTTAATCCCCAACATCAAGAAGATTTTTAACTTTATTTTGTGCTTCAATAAATTCAATAGACTCCCTATTTCTAAGGCGAGGTAATTCTATATCTACAATTTTCTTAACCTTTCCTGGATTTTTATCCATGATAACTATTTTATCACCCAAATATACTGCCTCATCTACATCATGTGTTACAAAAACTATAGTATTTTCAAATCTTTTCCAAACACCGATTAATTGTTCTTGTAACTTATGTCTATTTTGCATATCTAATGCAGAAAATGGTTCATCCATAAGTAAAACAGGAGTATGATTCAAAAGAGATCTTATAATAGCTACTCTTTGTTTCATACCCCCTGAAAGTTCATGTGGATAGTTATTTTCCACATCACTTAAACCTACTCTTTCTAAATATCTTTTAGCGGATTTTAAATTTTCTTCTTTTGACTCATTAGTTAAGTTTAATCCAAACATCACATTATCTAAAACATTAAGCCATGGAAAAAGAGAATATTGTTGAAAGATAAATCCTCTATCTTTAGAAGGTTTTGAAACTAATTCATCATTAACATAAATCTCTCCAGAATTTGCTTTTTCAAGCCCTGCAATTAATCTTAAAAGAGTTGTTTTACCACAACCAGAAGGACCTAAAAGACAAATCAATTCTCCATCATTAATATCAAAATTAATATTTTCTAATACTTTAACTTCTTTTTCATGAGCAGAATAAGATTTATTAATATTTTTTATTTTAATTGACAAATAAAAACCTCCTTACCAGAATATTTGTTTTTGAATTTTTCCAAATATATAATCAAGAACTAAACCAATAACTCCAATAGTCAACATTCCAACAACTGTTGTTCCAGTATCAAATAGATTTGTTGCTGTTAAAATTAAAAATCCTAAACCACTACTGGAACCAATCATTTCAGCAGAAATAGTACACATTAAAGCTATTCCTATACCTACTTTAAGACCTGAAACAATATATGGGACAGCTGAAGGTAACATTACCCTATAAAGAATATCAAAATCACCTGCCCCTAATGTTTGAGCTGCTTCTATTAAAACTTTATCTGTTCTTTTAACTCCATCGATTGTATAAATCAATATTGGAAATACACAACCCATAAATATAATAAAAATAGCTGGAACAGTTCCGATACCAAACCACAAAATAGAAAATGGGATCCAAGCAACAGGAGGAATAGGTCTTAAAACACTAATAACAAAGCTAGACATTTCTTCTAAAGTTTTAGACCAACCAAGTAATATTCCAAGAGGAATAGCTACAATTGATGCAAAAAGCATTCCCCCAAAAACCTTAAATAATGTATCAATAGAATCAGTGAATAATTTTCCAGATGAAAATAAAGTTATTGCAGATTCAAAAACATTAATAGGGCTTGGTAAAACATAAGAGGTCACTAGATTAAAAACTGATGTAATCAAATACCAAATGATTAAAATAATAATTGGTAAAATTAAAGGAGTAAATTTCTTCCTATTCATTAAATCACATAAAATAATTTATACATTAATTAATAATTATTTAGAAAATAATATTTAAATATTGAGTTTAAAAAATATTATTAAATTACAATTATTTTAAAAATTTATTATGAGGCATATAAAATGACAAAAGAATTTAACATAAACTTATTCAGTAAAGCTATTGTAGGTTTAAATAATAATTTAGAAAAAGTTGGAGGAGTTTTTCATAAAAATATAGATTTTCTTGCAAGTAATGAACCATTAACTATTAAAAAAGAAGGTGTAAATAAAATGGCTATTGAAATTAAAGAAAATATGGATAATTTTAATAATAGCTATTTAGATTTTGAAAATTTATACAATGAAGTAAATGAAACAATTCAAGAAAACAATGAAAATAAGAAGGAATATTTAGACTTTATGAATCATGTTGAAGAAGCTTTTCCGAAATACATTAGTGAATTAAATCAAAGTATGTGTAGTATGGGTAGTTTAGATATAACAACAGAAGAATTTACTTCAGTTATGAATAATTTAAATAAAGTCCTTATTAGTATTATAGAAGTTTTTAAAAAGTTTTTAAAGTTATCTAATAATTATTTAAATAAAAATTAAAAAAAGAGAATTATTTCGGAGAATAAAATATTTTATCCTCTGGAATAGGTTCTTTTAAAAGACCCATATCAATTTCAATTTGCATAAAATCCATAATACTTTTTTTATAATCATCATCTAATCCAGAAACGAATTTTATATTAGGTAATGATTTTTTTTCTATTTCAACATCTGATGCAACATTTTCTGGAAGTTTTTCTGCTGCCTCTTCAGGGTTTTCATTTATATAATTAGTTGAATTATCATGAATTTCTAAAATTGATTTAAGTTCATCTGGGTTATCATTTATAAAATCATCACGTGCAACAACAACACAACATGGATGATCAGGTAAAATTTCTGATGAATCTTCAAGTTCTATACCTTGACCTTTTTCTACAGCTGTTGTAACATAAGGTTCATAAGTTAACATTGCATCAATTTTACCTCCAGCTAATGCATCATTCATTGGAGCTACCTTCATTGCAGAAGCATCAACATCATCAATAGTCATTCCAGCATCTTTAAGTGCATATTGGAGTAACATATATTGAATAGAAGCTTCACCTGGAGTAGCGATACTTTTACCTTTTAAATCGTTCACAGAATTAATATTAGAATCTTTACCAACAACAATTCCACTTCCTTCAATTTGAGCACCAGATACAACTTTTACAGGAACACCTTTTTCAATAGAAGATAATACTGGGGTTATACCAACATATCCAACATCGACATCTCCACTTGCCATTGCAGTCATTAAATCTCCACCATTATTAAACTGAATAGTTTCAATTGTAATTCCTTTTTCTTCATAAGCTTTATCCACTTGAGCTACAAACAATGCTGAATCATGATCTGATGGCAAATAACCTACTTTTACAATACCATCATCAGAATCAGAAGAAAAAAAACTATAAGCTCCAGCGACACCAATAATAGCTATAATAGCAACTATTATTATAATAAATTTCTTATTCACTTAATCACCTATCTTTATTAACAATTGTTATAATATTAATCTTATCCCATATATAAACTTAACTAAAATCATTGAACTTAGAATCATAGCTAATATTATTGTTATATATTACAAGTTATATTAAAAAAATTTAAAGATAAAAAAATAGCTATAATAAGTCATTTCTTAAGTCAATTGTATCTTTCAAATCAGGGCCAGTAGATATAATTGTTACTGGGACACCAGTTTCAGTTTCTATATTGTCAATAAATTCTTTAGTTTCTGCAGAAAGATCAGAATAATCTTGAGTCTTAGCACAATTAGGATACAATCTATCAACACATGTTAAAGCTATTTGTGTAGCTCCATTAATCATACAAGATTCTTTAGCTAAATCCATATCGAAAAGTCCAACTCGTCTTCTTCTACCTGTAACAGTACCATATTCCTCAATATTTAACTTTTCAGCTTCTTCTTGAGAAATTTCAGTTGCAAAAGGACCTTCCCCTACACGAGTAATATATGCTTTAAATACATTGATAACTTCATCAATTTTTGTTGGTCCAACACCTACATCGGCTGCAAATGTACTAGCTGTAGTATCTTTACTTGTAACATAAGGATAAGTTCCATAATAAAGAGATAATGCAAAGCCTTGAGAACCTTCTATGAAAACATCTTTTCCTTCATCAATAGCTTTATTAGTTTCTAGTGCAACATTTGAAGTATAACCTTCTAATTCAGGAATATCTTTAGCCATTTTAGCAGTTCTTAAAACTCTATCAGAATTAGCTGGTCCACATCCAGAACCAGTAGTTCCAATTTTTTTAAATAAATAATCAGAACCTTTATCCCTATCTTTATGATCTTCAGTTAATATAGAACACCTATAATCAACAAAAGTTCTTCCT
Organism: Methanobacteriaceae archaeon; assembly: GCA_020854915.1. Taxonomy (GTDB): domain Archaea; phylum Methanobacteriota; class Methanobacteria; order Methanobacteriales; family Methanobacteriaceae; genus JAHKLT01. Next base: position 19,127 of record JAHKLT010000026.1, read on the forward strand.
TTAAGTTCATACTTGCTTAAATAATTTAGTTCATCAAAAAAAACATTTTTATCTACTAAAACTCCAGCACCGATTAATAATTTTGCATCTTTGTGCATAAATCCTGAAGGAACTAACCTTAATCCATATTTTTCACCATTGAACTCTACAGAATGGCCTGCATTAGGACCAACTCCTGCACGAGCAATAATATTGGGCTTGTCATTATCACAAAGATAAGTAATACATTTACCCTTACCTTCATCTCCCCAAGCTCCACCAACTAACACACTACAAGTCATTTATAAACTCCTTTAAAAAAATATAATCATAAATACAACAATAAAATATTATGAATTTACTCCTTATAAAAGTTTTTATAAAAACAATATTAATTTTTAATAAACATTCAAAAAAGAATTTAAAAAGCTTAAAAATATTATAAAGAAAAAAAAATAGTAGTTGATTATCCTGTATAAATGAAAAGGTTAATTATTCCTGTATAAATGAAAAAGGTTAATTATCAAACTTAAACATTAAAGGTAAGTCAATACAAAATATCAACTACTACAATAATAAAATTATTCTTACTAATATATAAAGTTATCTTTATTATACCTAAAATAAATTTAAGCTTTTTCTAGAATTTTGATTAATATTTGTAAGTAATTATATCTTTCATATTTCCATTCTTCATTGGATCCTAAAAAAGCATCTAAAACATTAGAATTTATTTGTCTTAAAATAGCTAAATGTATAATATTTTTAACTTCAGAATCGATTTTTCCTTGTATTATTAATTGTGCAAAACCAGTAGCTATTATCCCTATATCTAAAGTTAACAAATCTGCATCAAAATCTAAATCATTAATAATCTTTAAAACATTTTCGTCTTCAATGATTTCATCATTATAATCATCCAAATTTATATTCCAAGAACTTAATAGCCATTTAAAACAATCTAAAATTGGTTTATTTGGGTTATCAATAAACCAATCATTAAGTTCTATAAAAGCAATATATCCCTCTTCACTTCCAAAAGGACAAAGTTCATCAATATTGTTCCAAAAAAATTCATAGTTAGCAATTTCAATAGCTCTTTTATGAGGTTTAACACCAAAAAAATCTTTTGAAACATTTAAAAAATTATAACCTTCATCAGTATCATTCATATAAAACACACTTATTTATCTAAAAATCTTTACAAATCGGATCTTGTTTAATTCTTTTTTTAGAACAATATTCAAGAATATATAACACCCAATCATTAGATAATTTTTTTATAGCATCTGAATCTAATTTTTCATCTTTTGTAAAAAAATCCATTTCATTACCACTTAGGCAAATAGCTATTTTATCAAGAGAAAAAACTAAAAAAAAGTCATTTCTGATATTATGAACATCAAAACTATCATTTGGATATAGTTTTTCATATTGAAAATTATTAAATATATTATCTAAAAACTTAAAATCTTGAAATTTAAATTTATCAATATTAAAAGAAAATTCTGAATTAAAACTTTCATTAGAAAAATCATAATCAGATATAAACTCTAAATCCCATATATCATTATAAAAGAAACCTATAAATGCATTCGATGCAAAACGAATAGAAAATAAAAAATCTTTATTTTTTTCAGGATTTGACAACTTAACATCATTAAAATCTAGATAAATAGAACCACTAGATATTTCAAGAGATATCCATTTTGGAGAAAATTCCATTGCCTCTTCTATAATCTCTAAAGATCTATTCATAAAACACCTAAGAATGTAATTTTTTAAATAATTCATATACTTCTTCTATTTCGTAATTATCAACTTTATAAAAGGATTTATCCCATATAAAAGGATTTATTTCTATGAAATTATCAACAGAATTATCCCAATTAACATTAAAATCATATTCTTTTAGTACATTAACTATTTCTTCACCAATTTTTAAAGCATCAGCCTTATTATCTGAGAAATCAGAAAAAGTTAAAAAAAGACTTCCTTCTAATATTACTTCCTCAATATCTTCAAAACTATAAAAACAAAACCCTTTAGGATTTAATTTATTATAATTAAGATGAGTACAAAGTTCAAATACATCATCCAGACCTTCTTCTAAATCATAACCACAATTATGAATAGATAGAATGTTTTTCTGATTTAAATCAAAAAAAGCATCTTTTAATTTATTAAAATAATAACTATCATTATCTAAAAGAGAAATATCAAGATTATCAAAATTTATATCTTCTTCGATAAACTGTTCTTCAATAATATTTAATATTTCTTCTTCACTATAAAAAGCAGATTTAATAAGAATTTCTAATGTAAAATCTAGCTCTTCTTTTAAATCATTCACGATTAATCAGCTTCTAAAAGTTGAATATGAGTAATAGATCCCCTATCTGAAAATCCTACAATAACTCTATCATTTCCAATTTTTGCAAGGGAAAATTCATCTTTTTGTTTAAATTCATAGCCTTTAAGTTTAGTATAACCTTCAAAAGCTATTCTTTTAAAGACATCAAAGTTCTTTTGGAAATTATTGAAAGTAAGTCTAAATCTTTCTGCAGAATTATCTTCTTTAATTAAATCAGATCGAATTGTAAGAAAAACTTCAAGATCTTCAATAGAAGCCATATAATAAGCATCAACATCTAGAAGTGAAGAACTTATCATAGCTATTATATGAGAATCATTGAAGTCAATTTCAAAAGAAGGTGTTATAAATTCCTTAATATCAAATTCTTTACCTATTTCTTTTATTTTTTTAGAATCATTAATGAATTCATCATTAATTCCGAGACTTTCACTATCCCATCCCCAAGACCATCTATTAAACTCCTCAGAATAAAATGCTAAAATTTGAACATTAAATTTGATATCCTTATTAAAAGTTAATGTTCCATTATCCAAATCCAAAATACCTTGTGAGTCTTCAATAATATTAGCTAAATTTTCTTGTTTATCAAAGGCATAAGCTCCATATTTAGAAAATATTACTTTAAAGGAATCATCTTTTTCTATTTTTATTGGGTTTTGTATGTTTTTCATCTTTTAACCTATTTAAAATTTTAATTTGGAAATTCTATCCATAGCTTTTTTTGTGTTTTCTAAAGTATTAAATGCAGTGAGCCTTAAATAACCTTCACCACATGGCCCAAATCCTGCGCCTGGAGTTCCAACAACATTAGCTTCATTTAATAATTTATCAAAGAAAGTCCATGAATCTATCCCTTCAGGAATTTTAACCCATATATATGGAGAATTAATTCCCCCATAAACATGTAATCCCATTTCATTTAATTTATCTCTAATCAATTTAGCATTTTCCAAGTAATAATCAATATTATCTTTAATTTCCTTTTTACCTTCTTCAGAATAAGTAGCAGCTGCTGCAATCTGAACAGGATAAGAAACACCATTAAATTTAGTTGTTTGACGCCTACTCCATAATTCATTTAAAGAATAAGAATTACCATTAGAATCATAACCTTTAAGTTCCTTTGGAACAATTGTATAAGCACAACGAGTGCCAGTAAACCCTGCAGTCTTTGAAAAACTTCTAAACTCAATAGCTACTTCTTTAGCTCCTTCGATTTCATAAATACTATGAGGAACATCAGATTCTGTAATAAATTTTTCATAAGCAGCATCAAATAATATTAATGAATTATTTTCTTTTGCATAATCAACAAATTTTTTAAGTTCATTATTTGTAATAGTTGTTCCAGTAGGATTATTAGGTAAACATAGATAAATTAAATCAACTTCTTCATCAGGAAGAGGAGGTATAAATCCGTTTTCTTCACTACAAGGAAGATAAACTAATCCATCATACATCCCCTCATCATTTACTCCCCCAGTTCTACCAGCCATAACATTAGTATCTACATAAACCGTGTAAACAGGATCAGTAACAGCCACTTTATTATTTAAATCAAAAATTTCCTGAATGTTAGCAGTATCACATTTTGCACCATCACTAATAAAAACTTCATCTAAATCTAGGTTAATACCTAATTGTTCAAAATCGTTCTCAATGATTTTTTCACTTAAAAATGAATAACCTTGTTCAGGACCATAACCTTTGAATTTATCAATTCTACCCATTTCATCAACAGCTTCTTTAAAAGCTTTAACAACACTAGGAACAAGTGGTTTTGTAACATCACCTATACCCATACTAATAACGTCTTTATCAGGATTTTTTTCTTTGAATTTTTCTACTCTCTTTGTAATTTCTGCAAATAAATAGCTATTTTGAAGTAAAAGATAATTTTCATTAATTTTAATAGACATTATTCAACCCCATAATATTAATAAGAAATAAATAAAAAAAGCTATGCTTTTATTAAATAATAATTTTAGATAGAACCTTATTTAAAGTTTTTCAAAAAATAAAATTTATTGTAAATAATAACACTTATAATAATAAACTTATAAAATATATAATTATTATATTGATAAAATTTTTTATAAATAAAATAAAAGTTGTTGGGTAAAATGGATACAGAAACATTAATAATACTCATTAACATAGCTATGATTGGTATTATAGCTTCTGTTATTGTTAAATTATATTACAGAGATGAAGAATCAAAAGAAAAGCAAAAGAAGAATAAGTATGGAAATTCACAAAATTCACAATTGGAAAATTTATTATCCTCAATTGGAAATATATTTAATCAAACTAAAAAAAGAATTCAGGGAAATAATAAAAAAAATAAACTTCATAGAACAACTAAAGCATATGATTATGTTGCACCATACTTTAAAGATGAAAATCCTGAAATGAAAGATAATTATGATAAGGTATATCAAGAACCTATATCAACACAAGAATACAAATCATGGGAAGAACCAAGAAAAGATGTGAAAAATAATGAAAATATAGCAAGCAAAGTCTTTCAAGAACCAATTGAAAGTAAACATAAAAAAATATTGGAAAAGACCCTATCTAAAGAAGAATTCATAAAAGATGAACCTACACAAAACATAGAGGAAACAATACAACAAGAACAAACAATCCAAAAACCACAAGAAACTAGACATAATACCATTAATGAAGCTATAAGTGATATCTCTTCAGGATCACAATTAAAGATGGATAATAATTTAACTACTATAGAAGATATCAATATTCCTTTAAAAGATCGTGTAAAAGAGAAAAAATTAAAAGAAGAAAATATAAGTGTAGATAATGATAAAATGTATAAATCTCCAGAAGATGAAAATAAAATAGACAAAGCCCAAGATAATCAATTATCTGAAGATGAAGATTTAAAAGACTTATTTACTATTGATGAGTTAATTAAGAAATCAAAAGAAGAAGATAATATTAAAAATGATGAAAATATTAAAGTTAAAAATTTTGATGAAAATGAATCTATTATAAAAGTGGACAATAATGAATTAAAAAATGAGGATCTCCATAATATAAAAGAAACACCAAAAGAGGAAGAATATCCTAAAATCAAAGATATTATTAATACAGATGAATACTTAGATGATGAAACTTCATTCTCTAATGAAGGATATAATCTTCTTGAAAAAGAAAATAATAGTCTTAAAAAACCATCACATCAAAAAAGTTTGTTTGATGAAAATGAATTTGATTTTGTAAATTTTGAAGAGATTAAAGATAATATTAAAAATTCTAAAATAATAACAAATGTTAAAAAGTTTGCAGAAGATACTTTAGAAGAATTACAAACTCATGACTCTGAACCAGATGATGACTTCATTAGAAATGTTAAAACTTATGATATTGAAGAGCCACCAAAAAATGTAGAAGATAAACTTAGAGAAGAAAACACTAAAAAAATATATAATATGGCTCAAAATAAAAATGTAATTCATCATGATGATCCTAAAACTATTCCACAAAAGTCTATTACTCCAAAAACATCAGAAAAACCACAAGATGCTATTGAAGTAAAAATCAATAATAATCAAGAAGTAGTAAAAAAAGGAGACAGTATAATATTTACATATAATGGTGAAAGTTATTCAAGCAGATTAATAAATATATATGGAAATGATATTGAAGTAAAATATCGTGGAAGAACTGTTTTAATAAATCCTAATGATATTAAAAAGAAATTTTAATTTAAACTCCTTTTTATTTTTATAATTTTAAACACAATAAATAATTCAATTAGAAAAAAGAGATGAAAATTTACAGTTATTTATGAGCAAAATAAAATACTAATTCTTCATCTTTTATTTCATCTAAACGAGCAAATCCAAATCTTTCAAATTGTACAATATCTCCAACTTTAAGATTTTTACAATCTGCTTCACATAATCCTTCAACAACAGACGCATCATCCATTATTATTTTTGTTTTAATATTATCTTCTGATGGAACCCATTGAATAATTCTAGCCTTCAAATCACGTGCTTCTTCAAAAGATTTTGAATTATATTTAACAGAATTTTCTTCAATATCTATATTTACTGCATCCATTAAACGTGTAATCCCATTTGTAAAATCATATTCAGAAATATATACTTCTTTATCAAATTTTAAATGACGATTTCCTCTTTCTAAATAATCAGAATGTAATGGTCTTTCAATAATTTTTAATCCATCATCATAGCCTTTAATAGCTATTTTAACAGGTTTTGGAACAAAGAAATATCTATTTGATTTTTCTTCTAATATATTTCTATTTAATCCATATATTTTTTTCCAACTAATAGCTGAGTCAGACATTTTAATTCCAATTTCTGTGATTAATTCTGTGATTGTTTCTTTTTGTATTCCTCTTTTAGCTATTGCTCTTAAAGTACCTAATCTTGGATCGTCCCAACCAGAATATGTACCATTTTCTATTCCTTCTAATGCTTTTGAAGTACTAAGAGCTATATCTTCCATTTTAAGCCTTCCATAGTGAATAAACTCTGGAACATTCCATTTAAAATGATCATACAAATATTTTTGTTTTTCACTATTAGCTAAGTGATCTTTACCTCTTAAAACATGTGTAAGAGCCATTAAATGATCATCAATAGCTACTGAAAAGTTCATCATAGGATAAATTTTATATTTTTCACCTAAACGAGGATGTTTATCTTTAACAATACGCATAGCTACCCAATCACGAATAGCTGGATTTTTATGATTGATATCTGTTTTTACCCTTAAAACAGCTTCTCCTTCATTCATTGAGCTAAATTCTTCCCACATTTCTAAATTTTTATCAACAGAGTTATTTCTACATGGACATTCTTTTGATTCATCTTTAAGCTTTTTAAAGTCTCCACCATCACAAGTACACATATATGCTCCATTAATTTCAATTAATTTTTTAGCATATTCATAGTATATTTCAAATCTATCACTTTGATAAAATATCTCATCTGGGTTTATATCTAACCATTTTAAATCTTTTAAAATCATATCATAAGCTGGTTCATATATTCTTTTTGGATCTGTATCTTCTATTCTTAAAATTAATTTTCCTTTGTATTTTTTTACAAATTCATTATTAGGAATAGCTGCTCTTGCATGACCAATATGTAATGGTCCACTTGGATTTGGTGCAAAGCGCATAACAATATTTTTATGAGTTCCTGGAAGATCTCCAAGCCCTGTTTCTTTTACTTGTTTTTTCTCTTTAACAACTAAATCTAAATTATTCATTTCTTTTTCTTGTTCTTCAAGAGACAGATCATTAACTTTAGATACTATATCCTTAGCTATTTCTTTAATTTGTTTAGCTTGACTTCTAAGTTCTGCTTTTTGACTCATAATTGAACCAATAACTGCACCAGAATTAGCACTTCCTTTATGTTTTGCTGCATTTAATAATGCATGTTTATATACTGTTTTTTCTAAATCATCCATAAAATCACTATAAAAATAAGTATTAATATATCTGATTTAAAACATATATAAAACTAATATTAATGATTTTAAAAGGAAGTTTTATTATTAAAGAAAAAGGAATTATCAAAGACCCCAATGATATAGATTGGGTTTATTATTGGAAAAAATCTTTAGAAAATAAAAAAGATAAAAATAAAGATTGGAATAAATTTGCAGGTACTTTTAAAATAAATGCTAAAAGAGATGATTATCATGATATTTTATTCAGTAAATTAATATTAGATGAAAATGATTCTCTCTTAGATTTAGGTTGTGGTGAAGGAACAATAACGATACCTCTTTCAAAAAAAGTAAAATCTGTAACAGGCCTTGATTCTGCAGAAAAAATGCTTGAAATCTTAAATAAAAGAGCAAAAGAAGAGAACATACAAAATATTAATACTATCCTATCAGATATTGAGGATATTTCTTTAGAATCCTTAGGTCATTATGATGTTGTAGTAGCTTCCAGATCTTTAAATGGTATATTACCTATTGATGAAACTCTTTTAAAGATTAATGAAATAGCTAATAAATATGTTTTTATAACTTTTTTTGGTCCTGAAAATTGGAAAATTGAAAAAGATTTTAAAAAATATATTAAAAAAGATGAACAATCATTTCCAGAGTATAATTATTTGTTTAATATTTTATTTAATATGGGAATTTATCCAAATATTGAAAGGCTTGATATTAAGAATTATAGAGAGTATGATTCTATTGAAGAAGCTATGGATAATGGTAAATTTAGACCAGAATTATTAAATGATGATGAGAAAGAAAAGTTAAAAGAATTTCTTAAAAAAATACTTAAAAAAGATAATAAAACTGGAAAGCTTTATAATGAAAATGATAAAGCAGACTGGATTTTAATTTGGTGGAAAAAATAGAACTAATAATCAATATCAAATGGTTTTGTTGATACAATTTTAGGTAATTTTCCTAAAGTTCCAACATTACCTTCTTTAATAATTAAAACACCATCAAAATATTCTTTAAAATTTTCAGCTATTTCTAAAGCATTTTGAATGGCTTCTTCATTTTCAAAACCTTTAACATGATTAGCTATTGAAGTAGCTAAACTATCTGCATAGCTTGCTTTTTTACTTACAACTGTTACAGATTCTGATTCACCAAAACTTAAAGATAAACCTGTTTTTGAAGAAGAAGTACAAATACCAATAGGTGTCTTTCTAGTTTTTAATTTAAACCCAAAAGAGTTTTTTAAATAATCATTTTCTGAAAAAATACCACAAGTGACTTTTTTATTATTTATTAAAGAAATATCCCCACCATTATTAACAATAGAATAATGAGATCCTAAATTAATCAAATAATTACAAGATACTTCAGAAATTGCTCCTGCAACTGATGCCATTGGTCCAACATTAGCTATATTTGATGCGTCATTCATTAACCTTATTATAGGTTTTACATCATAAGAAATATTATTTAAAGGTTTAAGAGAAGATAAAAATAAAGAATTGTAATTTATATACTCAATTAAGTCTCCTCTAATAGACAATAAATAATCATTTAAATTATGATCTTTTAAATCTGTAGTTAAAGATATGTTTGTTTCTTTAATCATTAAATTTTCATTATAAATCATGTTAATCTTTTGAAATATTATAAATAGATTTTGTAAAATACAAAAAAATATTTAATTAATAAATAATATATATAAAATATGTTATATAATAAATGCGAGATTTAAATATGAATTCTTTTAATTTTCTTCTAAACGAAAAAAATAATAAACATTGTGGAATAACAATGGTTTTAGATAAAGGACTTGGTTTTGAAACATCTAAAAGTCTTATGGAATTATCTGGAGAATATGTAGATTATCTAAAATTTGGATGGGGAACTACAGCTATTCAAGATTTCAATTTAGTAAAAGACAAGGTTGAAATGTATAAATCATTTGATATGAATCCATATGTTGGTGGGACTTTATTTGAAATAGCTATTATTCAATCAAAATTATCTGAATTTTTCGAAGAAGCAGATAAACTAGGTTTTGAAACTCTTGAAGTTTCTGATGGAACAATTGACATTCCACATAGTGAAAAAATAGATTATATTTCACAAGCAAAAGATTTAGGATTTGAGGTTTTATCTGAAGTAGGTAAAAAAGACCTTGAAAAAGATAATAAAATAAGTTTAGATGATAGAATCAATTATATTAAAAAAGAATTAGATGCTGGTTCTTCTAAAATTATAATCGAAGCTCGTGAAGGTGGTAAATCTATTGGTGTTTTTGATGAAAAAGGAAATGCTAAAGGAAATGAAGTTGATTATATTTTAAACAAAACAAAATCTGATGATTTAATTTGGGAAGCACCTAATAAGAATCAGCAAGTTTATTTTATTTTAAAGATTGGGCATGATGTAAATTTGGGTAATATTTCTTCAGATGAAATAATTTCTCTTGAAACTTTAAGACGTGGACTTAGAGGAGATACTTTAGGAAAATTATAATATATAAGGCGGTATTTTATTGCTTAAAAGAAATATTAATGATATAAATAAGAAAATCGAAGGTGGAAATGCAAATATTTTTACAGTTCATGAATTTAAAAAGCTCATAGATAATAATGAAGTTCCTAAATTTGAGGATGTTGATGTTATAACATGTGGAACCTGTGGTGTCATGTCTGGGACTGCTGCAATATTAAATTTAACAGTAACAGAACCAGGAGTATTTAAAAAAGCTAAAAATATTTATTTAAATAATATTCCTGGAAATGTTGGGCCTTGTCCTAATGAATGGTTAGGATCTGTTGATTTAATTTTACATGGAACTAGTCACAGTATAAGAAACAATAGCTATGGTGGAGGTTTTTTATTAAAAGATTTATTAGAAGGTAAAGATGTTTCTATAAAAATTGAAGATATAGATGGAAATGTTTATGAATCAAGTACTTCTTTAAAAGAAATGGGAAGAGCTCAATTAATTGGAACTAGAATGGCTTTTAAAAATTATACTGCTTTTACAAATCCAAATGAAGACCCAATTAGATCAATATTTAGTGTTATTCCATTAGAAGGTAATTTAAGTGGAATTACTTTTTCAGGTTGTGGTGAATTAAATCCTCTAGAAAATGATCCTGAGAAAAACATCATAAAAGAAAATTCTAAAGTTCTTTTAAATGAATCAAAAGGAATTGTTTTAGGAGATGGAACTAGAAGTTCTAAAGGAAAACCTAATTTAATGTTATCTGCTAATATAAAAGATATGAAATCTGAATATATAGGTGGTTTTAAAACTGGTGAAGGGCCTGAAATTTATAATACTGTAGCTATTCCAATACCAGTTTTAAATGAAAATATTTATAATAATCTCTTAATTAGAAATAAGGATATATCACTACCAGTTGCAGATATAAAAGGAAGACATTTACCTCTAACAAAAACAGATTATGGTAAAATGTGGAATAATCATGAAGAAAGACCTAAATATAACAAAACAAAGTGTGCAAAATGTAATAATTGTAAAGTAGAAGAATATTGTCCTACAAAAGCTTTTGAAAACTATAATTTGAACATGAAAAAATGTTTCGGATGTGGTATTTGTATATATAATTGTATTGAAAATGCTTTTAAGATGAATATTGGTAATGTAGAACTTGATATTAATGATAAAGATTATTCTATTCCAATATATTGTAGACAATCCGATGTTTCAAGAGCTAAAAAATTATCTAATAAATTAAAAATAATGATTGAAAATAAAGAATTTATTTTAAGTGATAATAATGAATTTAAAACTTAATGAAAATACTCATGATCTAGCAAATAGTATACTTAAAAATTTAAAATCCTCAGAGGATATGGGATTACTTAGATGTGTTCAATGTGGAATGTGTACTTCAACATGTCCAGGAGCTAGACATTCTTCATATAATCCTAGAGAAATGATTAAAAAAATCCTTCAAGGTGATGAAACAGTTATTGAAGATGAAAATATCTGGAATTGCTTTTATTGTTATACTTGCCATAGTATTTGTCCAGTTGGAAATAGTGCATGTGAAGTAAATCAGATTTTAAGACAAATTGCAATTAAAAATGGAAAAGTTAATGATAAAGTAAAGCCATTTATTGAATTTGGAGATAGTTTTCTTAGATTAGCTATTGGTGGAATCCCCTCTATATTTTTCCCTGAAATGAGAGAAGATATTGGTGAAGATTGGTGGGATTTTAAAAATAATTTAGATGAAATAAGAAAAGATTTAGATTTAGATTCCTATATTCCTGATGATGAATCAATTAATGAAGTTAGAACATTGCTTATAAATTCTGGTTTTGAAAAAAGAATTAAAAAAATAGAAGAATAGAGGCTGAAAATGAAAGATATACCTAATAGTAATATATTGCTTTTTAAAAGTTGTTTAGTTTCAGTAGAATACCCTGGAATTGAATCATCAACAAAATATGTTTTTGATAAAATAGGAATAGATTATGAAGTAAACAGTCGTCAAACATGTTGTACAGGTCTTGGGCATTATTCTGATATTTTTGATCAAATGTCAACAAGTATAATTGGAGCTCGTAATTTTCATGTAGCTAAAGATTTAAATCGCAAAAATTTAGTAATGCTATGTGCTACTTGTTATGCAATCAATAAAAAAGTAGCTAATATTTTAAATAATAAAAAAGAAACTAGAAATGAAATTAATGAAATTTTTGAAGAATCTAATATGGGTGAAATGAAATACAAAGAAGGAGATATTGATTCATCAAAAAATATTTTTCATGTAGTAGATATTTTATATAGTAAAAAAGAAGAAATAGCTAAAAATATTAAATTTGATTTATCTAAGTTTAAAATAGCTACTCATCATGGATGTCATTATTGTAAAGTTCACTACAACGATACGATTGGTGGAATTAGAGATCCAAATATTATAGATGATATAATTAAATATTGTGGTGTTGAGACTATAGGCTGGTATGATCATAAAATAACAACATGTGGTTCAGGATTTAGACAACGTTTTGTAAATAAAGATTTGTCTATGGATGTTACATTAGATAAACTTAATTCATTAAAAAATGATGGGGTTGAAGTATTAGTTCATTTATGTCCAAATTGTCATGTGCAATTTGATAGATATGAAAAATATATTGCAGATACTAATGAAACAGAATTTAATATTATTCATTTAAATATTGCTCAATTTATAGCTTTAGCAATGGGGGCTGATCCTTATAAAGTAGTAGGAATACAAACACATACTGTTCCAATTGAACCTTTTGTTAAAGAACTAGAAGAGAATATTATTGAAACAGAAAATAAACAAGAAATTGTTGAGAGTGATAATAATGTCTGAAATTAAAGAAAATGACCCAATAACAATAAAATTAGAAAAAGAAAAAAATGATTTAAAAATTGGTGTCTTTATTTGTAGATGTGGTGGAAATATATCAGATATTGTTGATATTGATAAAGTTAAATCTTCAATCGATGCAGAAATTGTTGAAGAGTTTGAAAATTTATGTTCTCTAAATGGACGTAAGATTATTAGAGAAAATATTATTAATAAAAATCTTGATAGAATTGTTATTGCTGCTTGCTCACCAATTTCTCATGAAAAAACATTTCGAGAGTATGTACAACCATTAAATCCTTATTTAATGGACATAGCTAATTTAAGAGAACACTGCTCATGGGTTCATGATGATAACCCGGAAAAAGCTACTGAAAAAGCTATTACATTAATAAAAGCATCAATAGAAAAAGTAAAACAATCAAATCCTGTTGATCCTATTTCTTATCAAACCCCAAATAGTGCTGTAGTTATTGGAGGAGGAATAGCTGGAATGAATTCTGCTCTTTCTCTTGCAAAACAAGGAATTAATGTTGATTTAATAGAAGAAGCACCAACAGTTGGAGGGAACATGGCAAAAATTGGAAAGGTTTTCTCTCCTATTAAAATAGCTGAAGAATGTGGTTTGTGTTTACTTAATCCAATATTGAATGAATTTGTATGGCATAAAAATATCAATATACACACTAATTCAAAAGTATTAAACTGTGAAAAAAGAGGAGGTAATTTCACATTACTTGTTGAAAAAAATCCTCGTTATGTAGATAGTGATAAATGTATTTCTTGTGGTAAATGTAGTGAAGTATGTGAAGTAGAAGTGAATGATTCATGGAATGATGGATTATCAAAAAGAAAAGCTATTTACAGACCATTTTCACAATCATATCCTGATTCCTATATAATTGATATAGAAAATTGTGAAAAATGTGGTAAATGTGTTAAAATATGCCCAATGCATGCAATTAGACTAAAAGCAGAAAAAGAAATGATCCCATTAAATTCAGGTTCAGTCATTATAGCTACTGGCCATAAGCTATTTAATCCTGATTTAAGACCAGAATATGGTTATAGTAGATACGAAGATGTAATAACACAAAGTGAACTTGGAAGAATAATGGGAGTAAATGGACCTACAAAAGGAAAACTCAAAAAACTATCAAATGGAAAAGTCCCAAAAAGAATTGTTATGATTCAATGTGTTGGTTCAAGAGATGAAAAACCAGGTGGCCATAAATATTGTTCAAAAGTATGTTGTATGGTTGCTTTAAAAAATGCAAATATAATTAAACATAAATATCCTGATACCAATATTATTATTTGCTATACGGATATTAGAACTCCCGGAATGTATGAAAAATACTACAAACACACACAACAAGCAGGTATTAGATTAATCAGAGGCCGACCTGGAGAAGTAGTGAAAAAAAATGATACTCTTATTGTTAGAACAGAAGATACATTGAAAAAAGAATTTGTTGAAATTGAAGCAGATATGGTTGTTTTATCAACAGCTTTAGAACCATCAGAAGGAACAAAAGAAATAGCTAAAATTATGGATATTGGAGTTACTGAAGATTTTTTTATAAAAGAATCACATCCAAAAACAAAACCAGTTACAACAGATGTTAAAGGAGCATATGTTTGTGGAACAGCTCAAGATCCTAAAGATATTACTGAAAGTATTATGCAAGCAACATCTGCAGCAGCAAAAGTATCTGAAATGATTCACCAAGGTGTTGAAATAGAACCATTTATAGCTGAAATCGATCAAAAAAGATGTAATATCTGTGAAAAATGTATTCATACTTGTAAATATAAAGCATTATCGATTAAAGATGATGAAATGCATATCGATCCTGTCTCATGTTCTGGTTGTGGAAAATGTTTAACAGCATGTAGTGAAAATGCAATAAATATACAAGGAAATATAGAAGAAAAAATATTTGGAACAATTTATGGATTATTAAAAGATAAAAAAGAAGGAGAAAGGAGAATAATTGTTTTCTTAGACAGAATTGGATATACAACAACAGATAATATTGGAGTAAATAGAGTCAAATTACCTGAATCTATTTATGTTGTTAAAGTACATTCTGTTAACAGAGTAATGCCAAAACATATAATTTATGCATTACAAAATGGTGCTGATGGTGTATTTATAGGAGAATATCCTGGAGATTTAATGTATCAGGAAGTTGAAAAGAAAATGAACTTGATTCAAGAAAAAATAGCTGAAAATAATATGAATCCTGAAAGATTAGAATTTTCAAATGTTTATATTCCATACTTTAGAGGTCTTGCAGAAAAATTTGAAAGATTTGATGATAAAATAAAAAATCTAGAAGGTTAAATAAATCTTAAATGAAATCAAGAAAAAAACATTGTTTATTATTTCAAAACAGATTTCATAAATCTATTTTTTATTTCGATAGGACTTAAAGGAATGATTTTTACAGATTCATTATTTCCTTTATCTATTTTGAAATTAATAAAAGTATTTTCATCTAAATTAATTATTTCTTTTAAATTAATATTTTCATATTCAAAAGATTTTAAACCAGAAGATTTTGCAATTTCAAATAAATCAACATATCGTGCATAAGTATCTTGATTTCCAGTGGATCCATATGCTCCATTGTTTAATAAAATCCATGTTAGATTTTTAGGTTTTTGTTTAGAAATTGTAACAATAGAACCTAAATTCATTAAAAGAGAACCATCACCATCAATAACAACTACTTTCTTATCTTGAGAAATAGCTAATCCTAAACCAATTGATGAAACAAGCCCCATTGAACCAATCATATAAAAGTTTTCATTTCTATCTTTTATAGCATATAATTCTCGTGATGGAAAACCAATATTGCAAACAATTAATTCATCATCAATTGATTTCATAATTTCTTTAATTGCATCATAACGTTTCATTTTATCACATAACAATTATTTACATGTCCAATAGCTAATTTCTAATAAAATAGCTACAGGTAATTCATTTTCAAGAGATTTTTCCCAAGAATTAGATACAATATCTAAACATTCCTCTGTAGAACATGGATTAAAATGTTGAATATTAATTGAATCTAAAATTTTTGGAGTAGCTATTCCCATTGGAACTTGTCCTACAATAGGTTCACCTTCAGTTCCTCTGTGACTAATTATCATTACAAGGGGGAATTTATATAGTTCAGTTAAAGAAGTTAATCCATTAACAGAGTTTCCAAGACCTGAGTTTTGCATTAAAATAGCTACTTTCTTACCAGCAAGATATGCTCCTGCACATATGCCAATACCTTCTTCTTCTCTAGTTACAGGCATATGGGTTATTTTTTTATCTTCATCAACTAAGGTAAGTAGTTTATTTAAATTTATACACGGCAAACTAACAATGAAATTAATTCCTGCTTTTTTTATGCCTTCATAAACATAATTACTATTTACCATAAATAACACCTAATAAATATTTTATAAATCTCTTTCAAGAACAAAATCTGCAATCTTCTCAAGCATGTTTTTAGCTTCAGAATCGGGCAATATTTTTAGTAGTTCTTTTGCCTTGTTGACATTTCCAAGTGCAACATCATGAGTATATTGAATTGAATCATATTTTTCAAATATTGATATCGCTACATCTATATCTTCTTTAGAAGAATCACTGTCTTTAAGAATTTTTAATAATTTTTGAGAATCCTCTTCATTTGCTTCATTTAATGTTTTAACAACCATTAAAGTCATCTTGCCTTTAGCTATATCACTACCCACAGGTTTACCAATATATTTCTCATCTCCAACAACATCTAAATAATCATCTTGTATTTGAAAAGCAAGACCAATTAATTCTCCATATTCATACATTGTAGAAATAACTTTATCATCAGCTCCCCCCATAATAGCTCCAACTTTTGAGGCAGCAGCTATTAAAGCTCCTGTTTTTTTAAAAATCATATCCATATACTCTTCTTCAGAAACATCATATCTACCTTCAAAACTAATATCTAAAGCTTGACCTTCACAAATTTGAACACATGCATCAGCTACAGTAGCAAGTGCCTGATTATTTTGAATTGGAGTTTTATCTGAAGTAATGATTAATTCAAAAGCTTTAGAAAATAATGTATCCCCTGATAAAATAGCTACACCATTACCCCAAACTTTATGAACTGCAGGAACACCTCGCCTAACATCATCATCATCCATAATATCATCATGGATTAAAGAAAAAGTATGAATAAGTTCAATAGCAGCAGCAGAATTTAAAGATCCTTCTTTCCCACCAACAACAGATTCAGAAACCATTAATGTTAAAGCTGGCCTAATCATCTTACCTCCAGCATTAGTTAAATAAATAGAAGCTTCTTGAAGATCATTAGGAATTATTGTAGAAAGATTTTCATCAATAATTCTTTTAATTTCCTTAGAATAATCATTTAATAAATCTGTAATCTCACTCATTAAAAACCCTCCGAATAAATATAATATTAATATCCATTACTTAAAAAATTATTCACTATTAAAAACTTGCGCTTGAGCATTTCTTAAAATATGTACATCTTTACCAATACGATATCCTTCTTCTTCAGCTAATTCACCATAAGCAACGAGCATTGATAAATCACCATGAGCAGGAATAATATGTGATGGTTTTAACATTCTAAGGAAATCTCTATGATCTTCACGTCCAGCATGCCCAGAAACATGTGCATTAGAATAAATTCTTGCACCACTTGATTTTAGCCTACGTTCCATTATATGTCTATTAGCTGCATTTGTAGGATTTGGAATAATAGGTGCAGAAATAATAACATTATCTCTTTTTCTAACATTGAAAGGTGTTTTACCATTAGCTATTCTTGGTAAAAGAGCATCAGGTTCACCTTGATGTCCTGTTGTAACAAGAAGATATTTATCCCTATTATCTTCTGCTTTCATAAGTGCTTTATTAATAGCTTTAGGATTACCATAAATACTAGAATTCTTAGGTAATTTTAAAATACCTAATTTCTCAGCAATTCCACAAAAACGTTCCATAGATCTACCAAGGAATAATATTTCCCTATGACTTTTTTTAGCAATATCTGCAATAGCTTGTACTCTTTCAACATGAGAAGAAAATGTTGTAATAATCATTCCAGTTTTTTCCTGAAGTGGTCCATCCATTAAATCTTCTAAAATTATCCTTGCAACACGTTCAGAATATGTTTTAACTTCATTAAATTCTTTAGCATTTGTAGTTTCAACAATAAGAGTCAAGACACCTTTTTTTCCTAATTCTTTTAATCTTTTATAATCAGGTGGTGGAGATACTTTTTGATGATTATCAAATTTAAAATCAAGAGCATATACTATAATCCCTTCAGGAGTATGTAAAACTGGGAAAACAGATTGAGGAATACTATGAGTAGATTGTACAAACTCTAAAACAATATCCTGAGATAAACGCATTTTCCCCCCTGGATTTAAAGTTTTTATAGGATTATTAACTTTAAATTTACGTTCACCTTTAATTTGTTTTTCAATCAATGCAGTAGTATATGGAGTTCCAATAAGCGGAGCATCATATCTATGGGAAAGTTTAGCTACAGCCCCAATATGATCCAAATGTCCATGAGAAAAAACTATTCCTTTAACTTTACCATCAACATCTTTCATTAATGTATCATCAGGAATAACTCCTCTTTCAATTAAATCTAAACTATGCATTCTATCTATATCAGTATCTTCATGAATACTAATCCTATCTAGATGTATACCCATATCAAATATTACTACATCTTCACCTACTTTAACAGCAGTCATGTTTCTTCCTACTTCTTCATATCCACCAATTGCTATAACTTCTACAGTCATGATTTTTTTCTCCCTGTATATTTTTTCGTGTTAAAACCTCTTTCTTGAAGCCATTCTTTAGTTTCACCTTTAATAACTAAGTTAGAATTTTTTAATTCTTCTAAATTATTTGCACCAACTAAAAACATAGCTATTTTTAAAGAGTCATTAAATTTATTTATATATTCAATTATGCTTTCATGCCCTAAATAAGCATTTTGAAGCATAGGTAATGCAATTCCAACAGCATCAGCGCCTAAAGCGATAGCTTTAGCAGCATCAAGTCCTGAACGAATACCACCAGATGATAGTACTGGAATATTAACTGAAGAAGAAACCTCTACAGTACTGACTGCAGTTGGTATTCCCCAATCCCAAAAAGTTTCACCAATATAACGGTTTTCTGCCCTATAAGTTTCAACAGCAGCCCAACTAGTTCCACCAGCACCACCAACATCAATATAATCAATTCCTGTTTTTTCAAGACTTTTAGAACTTTCAGCAGAAATTCCTGTTCCAGTTTCTTTAATCATAATAGGAATATCCACCAAATCATTAATCTTTTCAATAGAATTCAAATAATTACTTGCATCAACATCTCCTTCTGGTTGTATAGATTCCTGCAAAACATTAAGATGAATAGCTAAAATATTTGCATCAAACATTGAAACAGCTTTTTCAGCATATTCTATTTGAGGAGCCCCAATATTACCAAGTAATAAAGAAGAAGGAGCATAATCTCTAGCTATTGTATAAGTTTCTTCTAAATCTTTATTTTCAATAGCAGCTCTTTGACTTCCAAGACCTAAAGCTATTTTTTTCTTTTCTGCTGCAATAGCTAATTCTTTATTAATAAATTTAGAATAAGAATGTCCTCCAGTAATAGCTGTGATAAACAAAGGAGATTCTAGTTTTTTACCAAACACTTCTGTTGAAATATCAATATCGTTTTTACTTAATTCAGGAACTGCATTATGAATAAGTTCTATATCTTCAAATCCAGTACTTTTATTTTTATAATTAACATTATAATTTTTACATATTAGTAAGTGTTCTAACTTTCTATCTGAAATCATTTTTAACTCCTCATTACAAATGTAATGATTTTATAATTAATAAATAAGAATAATATAATAATAGTTATTTTTTTGAAATAATAGTCCCTTTAACATCTTTATTTTCTAAAGCTTTATAAACATTTTTTTCTTTATTAATATTAATAATTGTTGATTCAATCCCTAAATCAGCTAATTCTAAAAGTTCCTTAATTTTACCAAGCATACCACCAGTTACATCTACATTAGTGGTATTATCAAAAGAATCTAAATCACTTAATGAATTAAATTCTTTAAAAAGAACTGCATCATTATTAGTTTTTGGATTTTTATTATATACCCCATCAACATCAGTTCCCAAAATAATTTTATCTGATTTTAGATTTTTAGCTAAAAATTGTATTATTTGATCACCAGATAATACAGCTATTTTTAATAAATCATCCAACACAACATCACCATACAAAACAGGAATAAAATTATTTTCTAAATAATCTTTAATTAAATTTAAATTAGCTATTTTTATTCTCCCATTAGATGTTTTTATAAATGTTGAAGGTTGCAAACTAACAACTGGTAAATCATTATCAATGAAAACATCACATATTTCCATATTTAATTTTTTGACTGCATTTTGTGTTTTAGAAAATCCTATTCTCTTTTCAGGAAATTCTTCCATATTAAATTTTTTTCCAATATTGTATTTTTTAGCAGGAGGATGACCAAAAGAACCTGCACCATGTACAATTATTAATTTTTTATTTTTTTTAGCAAATGAACCTTTAATTTCTTCACAAATTCTATTTAAATTATCATAATCAATTTCAGGAGTAGTTAAATTTTTTTTAGTTAAAACACTTCCACCTAATTTTAAAATAATCATAAAAATCACTTAATATTTTACCTGATAATAAATGCCTTTATTTGTGAATTTAGTCTTCAAAATTTTTTCATATTTAGATATTTCCGCAGCAACAGAATCAATATTTTTAGGACATAAAGCAATTATACTTCCACCACCACCAGCACCCGTGATTTTAGCACCAACAGCTCCTTTTTTTCTTGCAAGATAAACCATTCTAGATAATTCTGGTGTTGATACTCCTAAAGAATCTAACAATCCATGATTAATATTCATTAGTTCCCCTATTTTAGAAACATTATTATGTAAAATAGCATATTTTCCACTATTAGTTAAATTACCCATTGCAGAAATGATATGGTTTACAATTTTAGGATTGTTTTCTTTAAGAAATTTAACATCTTTAACCATCTTACCAGTATTACCATGTTTAGAAGAATATCCTATAACAAAAGGAGTTTTAAATTTAATCCTTAAACTTTGAAACTTTTTGCTTCTAGATAAATAAATAATTCCCCCATGAGTACAAACTAATGTATCTAAAGGGCTTGCAATACCCTGAACTGTTTCTTCAATTTTATGAGCATCAAAAGCAAGTGATTTACGATTGAATTTAACTTTATGATACCTGTATAATGCTGCTAAAGTTGCAACAGTAACTGCAGCAGAAGATCCTAAACCAGAACCAATAGGAATATTAGAAGATAATATAATCTCAATAGGACTATGATCATGATGTTGATATAAAACTTCTAAAATATATCTAATAATCCCAGGTTTACCTTTTTTTAAATAATATTTCTTAGATTTAGAATTAATTTCTGCTTCGAAATTTAAATCATAAGATTTTAAAATAGTTTTATTATTGGGTGAATTTTTAATCTTTATAAAAGCTCTTTTATCTACAGCTCCAGCAATAGCTGGTTCACCATAAACAACAGAATGTTCTCCAAATAAAATAACTTTTCCAGGAGCTGAAGCTATAACTTCCATATTTCACCAAAATAAATAAAAATAAAATTTGAACTTATAAAAATAAATAAAATTATTTAAAAATTAAATAAAATAAAGAAAAGTTTAAAATTTAAGTTCAAATTCTGCAGGATCTATATCTAATTCTCCATCTTCTGGAATAATACCTTTTTCTCTTAAAATTTGTCTTGCAAGTAACCAATAAACAAGAGCAATAGCTTTTCTTCCTTTATTATTAACTGGAATTACTATATCAACAAAACTAAGTAAATTTTCAGTATCACACAACCCAATAACAGGAATACCATTTTGTTTAGATTCAACAACTGCTTGAGAATCTGATCTTGGATCAGTAACTATAATAATTTTTGGTTCAATAAATTTAGCATATTTTGGATTAGTTAAAGTTCCAGGAATAAATCTTCCTGGAATTGTTTTACATCCAACTACTTCTCCAAATTTTTTAACTGGTGCCTGACCATATTGTCTTGTAGCAACAACTAAAATATCCTCTGGATCATATTGTGCTAATAATTTAGCTATTTGCTTAATTCTTTCATCAGTTTTTTGAATATTTAAAACATATAAACCATCAGATCTTACACGGAAAATATATTTTTCCATGTCACTAGTTTTCTGTTGAGTGCCAATATGCAATCCTGCTGCTAAGTAATTATCTAATTCTATTAAAAGTTCAGACACTAATATCACCTAGTCTTCAACAGTGATAGCAGCAGTTGGGCACACATCCATACAAATTTCACATTGAGAACAAATTTCTTCATTTTCAGTGCCAATTTTGTCGCCTTCAACCACAAAAATACTCATAGGACAAGTATCTACACATTCTGCGCAACTTGGTCCTTGACATTTATCATAATCTATACTAACATTAGCCATAATATCTATCTCCTTTTTTTTAAAAATCTGCCATTTGTGGATTTGAGAGCTCCTCTTCAATCCTTATTAATTCATTTAATTTAGCTATTCTTTCCCCACCTAAAGCTCCTGTTTTAATCATAGGAGAATTAAAACCAACAGCTAAATGAGCTATAGTGGCATCCGTAGTTTCACCAGATCGGTGTGAAACAACAGGCACAATATCATTTTCTTTTGCAAGTTTAACAGTTGCATAAGTTTCAGATAAAAATCCAATTTGATTAGGTTTAATAATAATCGCATTAGCTGCATTTTTCCCAATTCCTTCAGCTAAAATGCTTTTATTTGTAACAAATAAATCATCCCCACAAATTAAACATTTATTTCCAACTTTACTAGTTAATTGAGCAAAACCATCAAAATCGGATTCATCAAAGGGATCTTCAACGTAAAACATATTATATGTTTCAATAATATCTTTTACAAATTCTATTTGATCACCTGTATCTCTTTCTATATTATCCTGAGCATATAAATATTTTTGTTTTTTAGCATCCCAAAGTTCAGATGCAGCCATATCTAATGATGGTAAAATTTCTATTCCAAGCTCATCACCCACTTCTTCACAAGCTTGAGCCTGAATTTCAAGTGCTGAATCATTTTTGATATTAGGCACCCATCCACCTTCATCACCTTTTCCACCAGTAAAATTAGAATCTTTCTTCTGAATCAATTCTTTTAATTTTTTATGAACTGTTGAATTTGCAAAAACAGCTTCAGAAATATCCTTTGCACCAACAGGGACAACTAAAAATTCTTGAATATCTGGAGCATGAATTCCTGCATGAGCTCCTCCATTCATCATATTTCCAAGAGGAAATGGAAGTTCATTAACTAAATTTCCACCTAAAAATTTATATAAAGGCATATTATATGAAGCAGCAGCAGCTTTAGCTACAGCCATAGAAACAGCAACAGTAGTATTACCACCAATAGATGATAAATTATCTGTGCCATCAATTTCTTTTAAAACTAAATCAATATCAGATAAATCTTCAGTATCCATACCAATTAATTCAGAAGAAATTAAATCTTCTACTTCACTTATTATTTTGTCTACTCCACCTTCAGGAAAAGATTGAACTTCTCTTGAACCAGTACTGGCTCCACTTGGTGCAGCAGCTCTTCCAAAACCGTTCCAAGTAATAATATCTACTTCAACAGTTGGATTTCCCCTACTATCCAAAATTTTACGAATCTGGACATCTTCTATAATACTATCCAAAAAAAACACCTCAATGCTAATTAATTTATTACCACATAATCTACATTGCAAAAAATAGAAGTTGATTTATAGATTTTTAATGGTATTTTTTATTTTTTAAATAATAGTTTTTAACTAATCCTCATCTCTTATAACATCTAATGGTAAAACATTAGATTTGAGTTCTTCATAAGCTATATCAATAGGATCCAAAAGTCCTTTAATTTCAATTAAAGGTTTAGCACCCATAGATATTTGAATAGCTCTTGCTCCAAGAAGTCTAGCCCTTTCAAATCTTGTTAATTCTGTATAATCCATTTTTACACCAATACTTCTCGTTATTAACATATAATAATAAAAAATATCCCATAATGCATGAAAATTATTTCCATGTTTCAACATGAGAAATTAACATTCTTCTACAGCAATATCTTTTAAAACCCATATCCTCCAAAATATCTTTAGATTTTTCACCATCTTCCAATCTTTGGTTATACTCATCAAAATAAGCTGAAACAGGTTTTCCACAACTTACGCATCTAATAGGAATCATTTAAATCATCTTGATATATAAAAATATAAAGTTAAAAATAATAAAATTATCTGTAACTTTTTTGTTTACGAGCTCTTGCTCCAGGACCACCATATTTTTTAGATTCTGAACGTCTTGGATCGCCAACTAACATAGTTCGGTCATATTGTGTGAATTTTTCTTTTAAATCCATATCTTGAGACCATTGAACTAATCCTTTAGCAATAACCATACGTGCAGCTTCAGCTTGACCCATTACTCCTCCACCAAAAACATTAACATTAATATCAACAGTATTAGCTAATTCTCCAGCTAAAGTTAATGGTTCTGTTAATTTTAAGCGAGCAAGTTCAGGAGAATAAAGTTCTAAAGGAGTTTTATTAATTCTAACTTTACCATTTCCTTCTTGAACAGTTCCCCTTGCAACAGCTGTTTTACGTTTTCCACTTGTATGAATAACTTTCATTTGAACACCCCAATTTAGAATTTAGCCCCTAAAAGCTTAGAAATTTCTCCTAATTCAATTCCTTTTTTAATATCATTATATTCTGCTTGAGGAATTGCTTCACATGTAGCATCTTTGTATTCTCTAGGAATACCTACAAATGATTTTAATCTTTTGTAAGATTCCTTACCTTTAATTTTCTTATAAGGTAACATACCTCTAACAGTCCTTCTAAAAATATCATCTGGTCTTCTTGGATATTTTGGACCTAAATCTCTAGGATTAGATATACTTGCCCTATCAACCCTTTGTTTATATTTAGCATAAGCCCAATCTTTAGAACCAGTTAACATGATTTTTTCAGCGTTAACGACAACTACCTCTTCACCTTCAAGAAGATTCTTACTAATAACACTAGCAAGTCTCCCTAAAATATGTCCTTCACCATCTATAATCATAAAAACACCTATTCCATTATTTTAATGTTACTACCCTTTGGATTACTATCCATTAACTCATTAATAGATAAACATTTTCCACCAGCTTGCTCTATTTTTTCTTGAGCTCTAGTTGAAAAATTTAATGCAGCAATATTAACTTTATTTTCTAAATCACCATTAGATAATACTTTACCTGGAATTAAAATATAATCATCAGCACTAGAAAATCTATTAATATTAGATAAATTTACTTCTGCAGATCTTCTATTTGATCTTTGAAGTCTTTTTGCAACATCTTTCCAAATACATGCATCTTCTTCATGATATTTTTCCATAAGTTCTTTTATAAGATTAACAAGATTAGGGTTAGTTTTTGTAATTTTCTTAACCATTATTTGTTTCCTCCTTCACTAAATTTGATAAATTTGTCTGATTTTTCACCTAATTCATCACAAGCTTTTAATAAAACTTCTTTAGGAGTCATTGATCCATCAGTCTCTATTTTAAAAATGAAATTATTTTCTTGATACCCTACATTAATGTAATTGTTAACAGAAGCTCTAACACAACTTTTACACATAGAACAATCTTCAATATCTAAAATTTTAATTTTTTTAGATCTCCTATCTCCTTTTAAAATTCCCCTAGGACATGCATCAGCACAGTCATAGTCAATTTCAACATTTTCATTAAAAGTAATTTCAGGATATTGTTTATATGCACAAACAGTAGTAGGCATCCATTTAGCATGATCTTTACCTAACCCTAATTTTGCTACTGCTTCAATTTTAAGTTCTTCCCCTTCTTTAAGTTTAACAAGAGGAATGGTATCATAAACTGGTTTAATTTTAGAGTCAGAAGAAATTAAATCTTTAGAATAAACTTCTTTAGGCCCAACAGCATTTAAAGAAAAAGCAACACCGCATTTTGGACAAAAATCATTACAATCACATTCATCAGCTAATGCCATGCCTTCAACATGCTTTAAGCTGGAAACTAAAGGAGTTAAACCTAATCTATGAGCTAATACCTCATTAAACATAGAAGAATCATTTCGAATAATATTAACATCTTCAATAGCTATTTTAGGAACCGACATCATTGCACTTCTCCTAATAGCATTAACAAAAGGTATTTCTGCATCACGGATAATGAGAACAAGCTCATCATCATTTTGACTTTTGACTTCAATCTCCATATTAAACACTTCTTATTGCCTTCTTCCTCTTTTACCACCAGGTCTTCCAGTACCATCGTGAGGAATAGGAGTTATATCTTCTATTTTTCCTATTTTAATTCCAGCTCTTGCTAATGCACGAATAGTTGCTTGTGCACCAGGACCAGGACTTCTAGACCCATTCCCTCCAGGAGCTCTAACTTTAATATGTAAACCAACAAAACCTTTTTCCTTAACATCTTCTGCTACCCTAGTAGCAGCAGCCATTGCTGCAAAAGGAGAAGATTCTTGCCTATCTGCACGAACAACTTTTCCCCCAGACCATTGAGTGATAGTTTCCGCACCAGTAATGTCAGTGACAGTTATAATAGTATTATTGAATGATGAATAAACATTAGCTATTCCCCATTTTTCGTCGCTTGCCATAATTACACCTTTCATTCAGTTGTTTCTTCAACATCTGCTTTAACAGCATTATGTTCTTCAATTTGTTTAGCTACAGGTGAAGAGCTATAGAAACCGATTTGATCTTCTTGACCTTTTAAAACTACATAACTTGGAGAATCAATTTTTTTACCATTTAAAGCAATATGTCCATGTACAACAAACATTCTTGCTTCTTTAGGAGTACGAGCTAAACCTTTTTTATATACAACAGTTTGTAATCTTCTCCTTAAAATATCTTCAACAGTTAAATTTAAAATATCTTCAAGTGCAGCATTTTCAGATAAAACACCAGTTCTAGCTAAGTGTCCTAATAATTCTATTTTTTCTTCTTCCATTTGATCTAAAGAAAACCCTAATAAATACCTTGCTTCACGACTATATCTTCTAACTAATGTATCAGCTTTCCAAATTTCTTTTTTATTTTTTAAACCATATCTGACCATTAGTTTATTTTCTTCTTTAATTCTTTCTGCATTCCAAGGATGAGGTGGTGTGTTATACTTCTTCCTTGATTTTCTTGGATGTCCCATTATATTATCTCCTTAATAAAAATAATTATCATAAACCTAATAATAGATTTAATAAAAATAAATTATTAGTCTATCCTCTTGAACGACTTACACCGACAGAAGATCCTTTTCTAAAAGTAGACTTAGTTCTTTGACCCCTAACAGGTAACCCAAATTCATGCCTACGGCCTTTATAACTTCTAGTCTTTCTCATCCTATTTAAATCATCTCTCAATCTCATATCAAGATCAGATTCAATTAAATGACTAGTTTCACCTGTTTCATAGTCATTTCTTCTATTTAACATCCATTCAGGAATGCCAAAATCTTTAGGATTTTCTATAATCTTTTCAATATCTGAGATTTTTTCATCTTCAATATATCCAATTTTATCATTTGAATTTAATCCTAATATTAGAGTCATAGACCTAGATAAAGATAATCCGACACCTTTAATATCAGTTAAAGCGTGTTCAATGGTTTTTTTACCATCTACATCCTTTCTAGAAATACGCACCAAGTGCTTAAAATCGTCTTCCATTAAATAACCTCCATTTATAGAGCGAACCCACGAGACTTGTAAAAGAATAGGTTCGAATGTTTTATTACAAAACACAGTTTTTTCAACATACTAAAACTTAGTAAAAACTAAGAGTTCAAAATATTAGATTAAAACAATTATCTGTAAAATTAGTTTAAATCATAAAAATAATTGTTTAAAACCAATAAACGCCGAGACTGGGATTTGAACCCAGGAGGGGAAGATCCCCACAAGATTTCCAGTCTTGCGCCTTACCAAGCTAGACTATCTCGGCAAAATCATACAAATAAAATGAGTATTATATGATAATAAAATATCTAACTCTTAATATATTTAAATGTATTGATTTTCATAGAATAAAATAAAATGATTTAATAATTTAAGTTTTGTTTTTTTCTACATTGAGGGTCGGCCAAAATTCAAAATCATTTTCTTAAAACGATAGATTAATCCTTTGTTTAAAATTTGAAGAAACATCTTTCTTGAAAAAGGTATTTTTGTCCGACACTCACATTAAAAAAAGTGTTAAACATAAATGAAATAAAAATATTCATAAAATTAGAATTTATAGTTGATTACCTAATATTTTTTAATTAATTTAATATCTATATATAAATAAAACATGCATTTATATGAAAAGTTTGGTAACACACTATAAAGCAATAAAAAAAGCATCACTTATTATAATAATGATTAATTTTTACAAACATTAATTTAAAACACTAATTCATCTCCACATCATAGGATAAATATCTGTTTTCATAAAAACTTTATTAGTATTAACAACAATTCCTGAATCAGAGATTAGAATTTCTTCAAGGTTTAATAAAGAGTGACCAGATGCAACAAGTTCACCTTTTAAAGTAAAAATAGCTATTAAATCATTTTTTTTAATGTTTTCTGAAATAGAAAGAATACCTCCAACAGCTAAATCAGCACCATGACAAATAGCATCAACAGCAGAATCTCTGATAATAATTTTAGGTAAATAATCAGCAGCTTTTTCCATTGGAACAATAGCTTCCCTTAAATAATTTTCATCACCATCTTCTAAATAAAAATGATAAGCATCTGTTAAATCTTGTAATGTTGTTAAATTATTATTTTCATTGAAAGAACCAACTTGTGTTCTTCTAAGTTCAGCCATATGAGCTCCAACTGCTAAAACCTCACCTACATTATGACAATAGGTTCTAACATAAGTTCCTGCCTCACATCCAATTTTAAAAAGAACATCACGACCTTCAATTTCATAAATTGTTGAATAATAGATATTTCTAGCTCTAAGTTCTCTTTTAACAGCAGATTTAACAGGTGGGTTTTGATATATTTTTCCAGTAAATTCATTAAAAACTTCCCGAATTTTGTCTTCATTAACATCATCATGTAATCTTAAAAGACAAACATATTCTTTAGGAGCCTCTAACAAAAGTTGAATAGATTTAGTTGCATCATCAATACCTACAGGAAGAATACCTGTGACTTTAGGGTCTAAAGTACCACCATGACCGGTACGATCACATTTTAAAATCCTTTTAACCCATGAATCAATTTCATGAGAAGTAGGCCCAGAGGGTTTATCTAAATTAATAATACCTTTGGAAATATATTCTTTAATAGGTCTATCTTCAGGTTTAGAACCATAATTTTCATTAGTACTAGATTTAGATACTACAACCATGTTTTCCATAAAAACCACTGAACTCTAAAAACAAATGAGTAATAAAAAATAAATTGATTGAAAATATTTATTAAAAATATTTTCATTATAATTCTTTTAAAGCAGCTTTAATAGAATCAACATCACCAGAAACTTCGATAGAATCAGAAGTTGGTTCTAAATGAGAAATATTACATCTTCTATTTTTAACAGATTCTCCAACAACTTCAACAAATTTTTCATCGATAATCTCAACTATTGCACATTTTTCGCCTGCTTCTCTACCTGCGGTTTTAACACATACTCTTCCTTTTTCAATTGATACCATTATATCACCTTTAATGTTGTAAATATAATTTCAGCAATACATTCTGGATTGAACCTATCAGTATTGATTAATAAATCATAGATATCTAAATTATTTATATCAATATTATGAATATCTAAATATCTTAAAGCTTCACTTTCTTCACGTATTTTAATTTCACGTGTAGCTAAATGTTCTGATTTAGACTCCCTATTACAAATTCTATTAGCTCTAACATCGAATGGTGCTGTTAACCAAACTTTTAAATCAGCTTCAATAAAATATGCAGATAATCTTCCTTCTATAATAAGGTTTTCAGAATTATTAGCAAGTTCCACTTGTTTTTTGTCAATTTCAATATCGATGTCAGTATTATTTTCAGCATATTTACTAAACTCAATAACAGACATACCTCTTTCTTTAGCCATATCTCTAAAAATAGACCCTGTAGAAATAAAAGGAATATCAATTTTATTAGATAATACTTCAGCAGCAGTAGTAGTTCCACTACCTGCCAAACCACCGATTGTAATAATCATTATTTTCTTGCCTCATTTTTAAAATGTTTACGAGTGCAAATTGGACATAAATTTCCTCCAAAAGGACGATTAGGCCTTTTTTGAGATTTTGATAATTTTTTAATTTCATAAGGACGTCCACGAGGAACAGCATTTAAACTACATCCACATTCAGCACAAACATGTTTACTCGGCTTTTTCTTTTTATATCTTAAAACATTTTCTCCACCTGGAGTGTTTTTACGAACTCTTTTATAAGATCTAGATCTATATCTTGATTCTGGCATATTATCACCTCATATTAATTTTTAAATATTTTTATATTAATTTTTATTACTAATAAAATGATTTATTAAATAGCTTGTTTGAAACCCATAAATTTTCTTAAAATTTGACTAATTCCAAATGTACATAGGAAGTACCAAAGCATCCAACCAATAGTAAAAGGAATATCAGCAGAACCTCCCCTAATTAAAGAACCAATTACATGCCACATAGGAGTCAAAGACCCATAATAAACAGTAACCGGAAGTTGAACAAGTAAATCGCTAATAACTGAATAACCCATCCAATAATAAACAAGAAGCACAGGAACCATAGTAACAATTAATGGTTTAAATGAACTAGTCATCATTTTACTTTGTTTTTCCATAAAATCTACTTGTTTAGCTTGTAATTTAGCTATTTTTTTACTATCACCACTTTGTTGAGCTTCTCTTAATTCTTTTTGAAATTCACTCATCTCTGTTCTAATCTCATTCATTTCATCATGATCAACTAACAATTTATTTGCAACAGTAGTAAATAATGAAACTAAAAATGCAACAAAAAACACAGTTAATATTGGATTAGATGGATTAGGATCTAATGCAACTAATGGACTTAAAAGATCATTTAATGCAGAAATAATTGGATCAAGTATTCCAGAAAACATATCAGCCATAAAATTCCCCATCTAATTTTTTAATAAATCAACAACTTTAGAAACTGTTGATTTTAAATGTAAATCATGATTTTGAACAATTTTCACTGTAGCACCTGTTAAAGTAGCATAAGCCATAGAAGCAGCCCTATTCATCTCTTGATGTAATTTAATATCTTTTGCAGATTCAATATCCCTAATACGAGAAGTATCATCTAATCTCCTATAGATAATTTCATCAGGATTCGCTTCAATTAAAATGAAAATATCAGGCAATAATTCTTCCAAAACCCAAACAGGAAGCCCTGGTAAAAAACCAGAAGGAGTTAAAATTGTACAATGAGTATCAACAATAACATTATTAGATTGAGATTTCTCATTAATTCTACGAGCAGCCTTCTTTTGAATAGTTTTTTGGATTTCAGGAGATAATTTCCTAAGTTGATCTCTATCATCAACAATATTTTCCTCAATAGCTATTTCAGTCATTATATCCCCATAATTTAAATGAAGATAATCCACATCTTCAAGTACTTTATTAAGAATAGTTGTACTTCCTGAACCAGGAATACCTGTTAAAACAATTAATGTCAAATAAACACCTCATTATATTTAAGTTAATTTCCTAAAAATTTTCTAAGCATAGGATGTGAATCCATAAGTTGTTCTTCAGCCATTTCTTCATATAATTTATATACAATACCAACTGTAAGCAAAACACCAGTACCTCCGCCTAAAGCAGAAGTAAAATCCGCTGCAAAAGCAATAATACCAACAAAAGCACCACTGATAATAGTTAAAGCAGGAATATATTTTTTAAGAATTTTATAAAGTTGACTTTTACTACTTCTAAAACCTGGTATTTGAATACCTGAATTGTATAATTGTTTAGAAACTTCTTTAGCATTAGTACCACTAATTTGAACCCAAAGATATGAAAATAGAATACAAAAAGCAAGGAAGAATATTGCATAGACTAAAACTCTCATTGGATCTGTCCAAAGCAAAGATATATTTGTTGGAGTAGATAAATATAAAGCAATACCACTAACTGCCTTTCCTTGTTCTATAGTTCCAAGTATTGGGAATCCAATTCTTTCAAAAACATTAGCCATTAAAGACACGTTTACAAGTAGTGCACTTGTTAAAATAACTGGCATATTACTTGCATAAACAAATTTCATTGGATATTTTGCAACAGAACCTCTAACTCTCCCATGTCCTTTAGCTTCGCCACGAGAAATTGGAATTTCAACCCGAATAGATTCAGCATATACTACTATGAAAAATACTACAATAGTTGAAAATAATGGAATTAATAGTGAGAAGTTAGGATCACCATTAACAATTGATTGGATAAAACCTGGTAAAATACCTGATAGAGAACCATCAGCAGCAGGTAAAAAGTTAAATGTACCAACAATAATAGCTTCAGCGACACCAGCAGCAATAAATAGACCAATACCACTACCAAAACCCCATTTTGAAACAACTTCATCCATATAAAGTACTACAATAGCACCAATAACTAACTGCAGGAATAAAACACCAATATAAGAATTATCAATTGGAACCAAACTTCCAGTTAATACTAATACACCAGCCTCAAAAATAGTAAAAACAATAGTTAAAATTTTTTGAGTACTTTGAAACATTGCTTTACCTTTATGAGATGCTAAATCTAAATCTAAAAGCTTAGAATGAACTAAAACTTGTAATACAATAGATGAAGTAACAATTGGACCAATACCCAATGTAAGAATAGAGCCGAAACTTCCAGCCATAACAGCCCTTAATTGTCCGAATTGATCAACTGCATTAGGACTTAAGCCAAATAAAGGAATTTGTGTTAAAGCAAAATATAAAATTAAGATAATTGCAGTCCATTTTAACTTTTCATTGAAGTCTTCCCTATGAACAGGAGGCTTTACTTCAGGCAAAATTCTAAAAATTGGATTAAGCATATCTAAAATCATTTTATTCCCCAGTTACTAAGAAAAGCTATAATTCTATAGCTTCTCCTCCTTGTTCTTCAATTTTAGAAACAGCAGATGCAGAAAAGCTAGGTGATTTAATATTCAAAGTTTTTGTAATTTTACCTTTAGCTAAAACTTTATTATAACCTAATTTTGTAACATCAATAACAATTGCATCGCCTTCTTTAGAAGCAATTCCTTTTTCAATAAATTCTTCAGATTTTTCATCTAAATAAGATAAATTAACAGAATTACTTTTTTTAATCATTTTTTGAGGTCTTTTAAAACCATGTTTACCATAATGATCAGGGTCATATTTGGCAGTCCAGGTCCAGTGTTGTTTAGAAGCTCCAGCATTGCCTTTACCTCCTTTATTACCTGCACCTCTTCGTTTTTTAGTACAGCCACCACCAATAGATCTTGAACCTCTCATTTTATTTATTTTACGTTTAGTTCTAATCATATTATCACATTTAAGACATTTTTTTAATAAGATCTTTAATAGCCTCTCCACGATAACCTAAAGAACCACCCTCTTTAAAAGAAGCACGAATATTCTCATATCCTTTTCTAGGTGGGTGAAGGCGTATAACAGGCTTAATATTTAAATCAGATAGTTTTACATCAGATTTAATCAAAGCATCAGATAATTCTTCAATAGATGAATAATCAGTGTTTTCCTTTAAATAATCATTAGTAAGTTTATCTCCACCAATTATTTCTCCACGCTTAGCTAAAATATTAGCTAAAGATTCTGAATCAATCTCCCCCCAAGTAATATAATCTTTAGATTTCTGAAGCATACCTTCATAACTTGGATTTTCTTCAACTAAAACAGCATGGCTAATTCTATTAAGTCTCAACATTTTTAAAGTTTCTGCAATATTTTTTATGACACCTGTAGTGCCTCTAACTCTAATAACAAAAAACATGATTTCACCAATATTATTGAGAACTAACTCCCATACTTTTAAGCTGTTTATCACTAGCTTTAATTTTACTTAATTCTTTTAAAGAATCAAAGATTGCATTAGCAAAGTTTACAGTAGTTTGAGTTTGGCCACTTGAATCAGACCAAACATCATGAATACCTGCAAGTTTTAGAATAGTTTTACCAACATCACCAACAACAAGACCAACTCCTGCTGGAGCTGGAATTAAAGAAATTTTAACACTACTAGTTTTTCCTTGCACTTTAAATGGAACTGTATGTTGTTTATTACAAACACAACCCCAATCACCGCAACCTCTTCTTACTTTAATAATATTATATTTAGCATCATCAACAGCTTTTCTAATAGCAGGTCCAACTTCTTTAGCTTTACCTTGGCCTAATCCAACATAACCATTTTTATTGCCTACAGCAACAATAACTCTAAAGTTTACTTTTCTACCAGATTTATGCATTCTTTGAACTAAATTAACATCCATAACTTCTTCCTCTAAGTCAGGAATTAAGGCATCAAGTATTTCTAATTCCATTATAGGAAGACCTTTTTCAAAAATTTCATCAATATCTGTAATAGTACCATCCTTAACTAAATTACCTAATTTAGTTTTTGGTTCCCATTCTTCCATATTAAAACTCATATTTAAACCTCTGCCTCATCTATTTTGTTTTTAGTTTCATCAAAGTTTTTAGGTAAATCCGCTGGTTGAAGTCCTCTTTCTAAATATTTAGAAAATAATTTATTAACTTTATCATCAGATAAAGATTCAGCATAATTAACTATATGTTCACCATTAATACGATTATCTTCTGGTAAAACAGATTCTCCATGAGGGATATCTAAACCAGAATCAACAGCTCCTTTTAAAGCTGCAAATATTTTAGATCCTTTAATTGGAGATTTTAAACCAATATCTAATATTGCATTATCAATATCATTAGTAAGAGCTTTTTTACCACAAAGATAGGCAGTTAAATAAGCAGCACTAGTATTTTTTAAGCCACCTAACCAACCTAAATCAATCAACTCTTTACTATTAGCAGATGCAATAGTCTCATCACCTTCTTTTTTATATACAATAATTTGAACATTAACATAAGAATTTGATAATCTGACAACTAAACGAGGTTTATTATGTTCAACTAATTTAAATCTCGCATTATAATCAGTTTTACCTTCTCTTCTTCTTCTAAATGCTACTTTATATTTTGATCCTTGTGCCAATTTAATTCCTCCTATTTAATCAAATCATGATCGCGAGCATAGGTCTTCATGTAAGATTTACTTTTGAAGGCACCACCCTTAGCCATTTTATATAATTTACGATAAGTAGTAGCATTAATTTCTTCTTCATCACGCATCTTTTTAAGATCAGATCTCAAAGCCCTTATTGTAGTCATCCAAACTTTCTTTTTAGGTGATCGAGCATTTTTAGCTCCTTTTATACTACCTCTTCCCTTTCGTTTACCTTTTTTCTTTTGTTCAGCTATTTTTTTAGACCTATAACTACTAATACCTTTTTTAGGTTTAGCTTTAATAATTCCATCTTTAATTAGCTGATTAACACTTTCCCTAGTAATAGCTCTTGAAACTTCTTCGATTTGTTCAGGGTCTATCCAAACACGATTTAACCCTACTTTAAGAATACTAGCAGCTAATCTTTTTTGTGTAGTAAGATTCATTTATAATCCTCCGTATTACAGCATTTGCTGATAAACTTAGATACAACTAAGTTTCCCTTAATTAACAAATTAAATATTTAACTATAATTTCCCTTTAAATATTAAATACAATGAATTAATTTGTTAATTTATTTATTTAAAATTTTTATACCTAAATTCAATGCTTTTTTTAGCATTAATTCTTTTTTTCTTTTACCTATAGATGCACTTATTCTACCTGCTTCAGTAGAAGGATCCATATCTTCTAATTCTTTCATATTATGAACAAGAACATCTTTAAACCCAGATGGATGCAAACCTCTATTTTCTTTAGGAGTTCTGTAACCAATAGAAGGCATATCAGGTTTTCCTGCCTCATATCTGCGCATTTTACTGGTTTTACCCCTAGGGCGTCTCCATTTTATTCCAAGCTTTTTATAACGAGAATATTCTTGCCTTTTAAATCTTTTATTCATTTAATCACCATAATGTAAAAATCCTTTATTCTTTGCTAAGCAAATATATTCCATCTTGAAATACTCTAGGATCTCTTCCTTTAATTTTTGTAGCTTGTTCTAAATTAGCCATTGTTTGACCAACATCTTCTTTATTAACACCAGTAATAGTTACTTCATCACCTTTAACAGAAACTTTAGCATCACCTACTATGTTAGCAAACCTTGGATGTCTTTCACCAAGGAAATTATCAATGGATACTTTATTTTTATCTGTTTTAACAGTCATTGGAAAGTGAGCAAAAACAATTTTCATATTATAAGTGAAACCATCAGTAACCCCTTTAATCATATTATTTAAGTGTGCTTTTGTTGTTCCAATCATAGATTTATCTTTCTTTTTAGGAAAAGATGTTTTAAGAACAATACTATTATTTTCTTTTTTAATTTTTACATTAGGATATGTAAATTTTCTAGAAATCTGACCATTTGGTCCTTTAATAGAAATATTATCATCAATTATAACTTCAACGCCTTCCGGAATATTAATTTCTTCCATTATAGCTGCAGCTACTGCCATTTTATCACCTAATACATATATGCCAACAAACGACCGCCAATTCCCTTATCTTTTGCCTCTTTGTGAGTCATAATACCTTCAGGAGTTGTAACAATCAATATACCAAAATTTTTTGCTGGTAAATATCTTTTTTCAAATTTTTCGAATTCATCTTTTTTAACAGCATGACGAGGCTTAATAACACCACATTTGTTTATGTTACCATCTAACTCTACAATAAATTTACCTGCCCTGTTGTCGCCAATATATTCAAATTTACTTATATAATTCTCTTTTTGCATAGTGCTTAACACATGCCCTATTAATTTAGAAGCTGGAGAAATAGAACATGAATCATTAACTTGTAATTCATTATTCCTAATATTTGTTAAAGCATCTGCAAGAGGATCCATAAGACTCATAAAAACACCTCTAATTATATTTTTTAAAACCTATTTTAGGAGCAACTTCTCTAAAGCATTGCCTGCATAAACTTAGGTTATATCTACTGACTATTGCTGAATGATCCCCACAGCGTGTACATTTTTTTGCTGCTTTTCCATATTTTCTTGGCAAAAAATCACCTATGAATTTAAATTAATTTGGAATTTATCTTCCATAAATTTCAAAGTTTCTTCTTTAGTAATCCTATGTTTTTGAGGAATATTCTTCTTTTGAATTTTCCTTTTATTAATTCTATAACCTGGTTTTTCAAAAGTTATAGAAACATTCATTCCAAAAATACCAATATCTGGATTATATTTCATTTTAGGAATATCAATATGTTCATTTATACCAAAAGAAAGATTACCATTATTATCAAACTGTTTTTCTTTAATATTTCTACCAATCCCATCTAAAACCATGTTAATAGCTTTATCTGCTTTTTCATTCCTTAAAGTTACTTTACAAGCAATAGGTTGATTTTTTCTAATACCAAATTCAGGATTAGTAACTTTTGAATAGGTTTTAACTGGTTTTTGACCAAACATATCTTCTAGAAGTGAAATAGCTCTGGATAATTTTTCACCAGATTCTCCAACTCCAATACTAATAGTAGCCTTAGAAATTAATACTTCATTCATTGGGTTCATCTATTAACCTCCAATAAAGAAATAGTTGGTTCATCCTTACCTAAAATAAATGTATAATCTTTCAAAGTAAGAAAAGTATCTTTTTTACTATTTTCAATAATAACAGTATTAGGATTAGAAGATTTATCAACATTAATTTCAGATATAGTACCTATTTCACCAGTATGTTTACCACCAGTTACTAAAATAGGAGCTCCTATTTCAAATTTAAATACCTCTTCAATCTCATTATCATTGCATTTTAAAGAAATAACATCTGAAACAGAATATTTATCTTCATCAACAATTAAATTTTTACCATCATGTAAATTTAATTGGATTTTATTATCTTTAATAGTTGTTTTATTAACAATTTTACATAATTTAGAACTATCTTTAGAAATAGGATGGAGTTTTAATCTACCTTTATTATCCAAAAGAATTCTATAAGACTCTTCAGTTTTAGGAATTTCAATAATATCCATAAAGCCTACTGGAAATTTATAATCTTTAATGACTCTTCCATCAACTAAAACATTACCGGAATTAATAATTCTTTTAGCTTCCCTAGAATTATCTGCTAAAGCTAAAACATCCCTAATAACTAAAGTCAAAGATAAAGAATCTTCAATTGGATGTGCACCAGGAGACGGTTTAACAGTCCAAGTATCTTCTTTAGGATGTATAGGCCATGTTTTAGGTGCTTTAAATCTTTTAAGATGTTTTCTTGATCCCATTTTTGCCATATTAACTAGCCTCTTTAATATTTTTTAATCTTTTTTCATCTTTCAAATCTGCATCAATAATCATTAAATTAGATGGGTCAATAGGGACAATAACAGCATTACCATCAGGTTTACTAAAAGTAATACCTTCAATAAAAGCTTTATAAGAAGTATAATTAACTTCTATAACTTTTCCTTCTTGTTCCTTATAATCTCCCCTTAAAACTTTAATCTTATCTCCAATTTTTAAAGGAAGTGATTTTACACCTACTTCTTCTTTTAAATCTTTACTTAAAGAAGAACTAATATATTTTTGACGTTTATGCAATGGTGCTTCATATCGGTTTTTTCTTTGTTTTCTTGGTTGAATTGACATTTTATCACCTATACCAAAATACTTGCAGCACTACCTACACTAGGCCACTTATCAGCAGCTTCTTTAGCTACAGGACCTCTTACCTCAGATCCTTTAAGAACCCCTTCAGGAGTTATAATTACGGCAGCATTATCTTCAAATTTAACACGAAGCCCATCAGCACGTTTAAATTCTTTTTTTTGCCTAACAACAACTGCATTAATAATTTCTCTCCTCATGTCTGCAGTTCCTTTTTTAACAGAAGCAACAACTAAGTCACCAACTCCAGCAACATCGATTCTTCTTCTAACTCCTTTATACCCTTTAACAGATATAATTTCAATTTCACGTGCCCCTGTATTATCTACACATTGAAGTGTAGCACCAATAGGTAAAGGCTTAGAAATTTTAGATGTACTTGCTTTCATGATTTATTCTCCTTTTAACTCAACTAATACAAAATGTTTAGTTTTACTCAAAGGTCTGCATTCAGCAACTTTTACAGAATCACCAATATTTACATCAAAGCAATCTGGCTTGTGAGCATTAATTTTTGATTTTCTTTTTTCATATCTTTCATATTTTCTTATAAATTTATAGAAACTACGTTCAACAGTGATAGTTTTTTCAGCTTTATCACTTACAACAACCCCTTCAAGAACCTGACCTCTTAATGGTAAAGTACCATGAAAAGGACAATTAGGATCTTCACATGTAGTTTCTGGTTCTGGAACATTAAGTCCTACCATAATATCACCTATATTTTTTTATATCTTTTTTTAATTCTATCTTCTGGTCGAATTAATAAAATTTTCCCTTCAATTTCAACAAATTCCTCGTTTGGAAGTTTAAATTGAAAAACTGAAACCTTTTTTGGGAATACTTTTTCACTAACATTTCCATCATCCCCCACAATCTCAACCTTTAAAGTATTTTTAGTTTCATCTATAACAGTTCCAGTTTTATTAAGATAATTATTATTAAATTTATAAACATTAATAGGAAGCCCTATTAATTCATGATAAACAATATTTTTTGCATTTATCATTTAAACCTCAGATATCATATTGTGAAACAGAATAATTATTGAATTTTAATAAGATGAAATATTCTTACCTTCTTTTTTTATTATCTCTTTTTTTATTTTCTCGAATTTCTATAGTATCCGAAGAAAATCCCATGTCAGATAAAACTTCTTTAACTTTAACTTTATGGTCTC
This sequence comes from Methanobacteriaceae archaeon, assembly GCA_020854915.1. Lineage (GTDB taxonomy): Archaea > Methanobacteriota > Methanobacteria > Methanobacteriales > Methanobacteriaceae > JAHKLT01. The sequence goes on from JAHKLT010000026.1 coordinate 59,638, forward strand.
CTTGAAGCTCAATTTGCCCATTTTTAGAAGTTCCTCCACATGCACATTTATTTTTAAGAGTTTTAGTAAGTTCTTTTATATCAATATCATGTTCATCTATACCTTCAATAATAGTCATGAGTTTTCCGAATCTTCTTCTAACAGTAAAAACTTTAACAGTTTGAACTTCTCTTGCAATTTCTTCGCAAACACAAAGTTCTTCAGGAAGCCCACAAACATCACATATTTTAGACATTTAATTCTCCTTTTGTTTTTCGTTCATAATAGTAAGAACACGAGCTATTGTCCTTTTAAGCTCTTTGACTTTTCCAGGGTTTTCATTAACACCTGCAGCTGCACTTTTAGAAATATTTTTGGCTAATTCTGCTTTGAGTTCAACCAATTTTTCTTGGATTTCCTCAATTTCCATGTCCCAAATTTCTTTACTTCTTAAAATCGCCATTATTTCAACTCTTTTAATAATTAAAAATCATTTTATTAAAAATAAATATGATTAATTATCCTCATCCTTTGATTCATCAGATTCGATTTCTTCTAAAACATCTGACTCGATTTCTTCTATTTCTTCAAGAACAATTTCTTCAACATCATCTTCAAGAACTTCTAACTCTTCCACATTGGAATCTTCTTCAACAATGACATCTTCTTCAGAAGAATCAATTTCTTCAGCTTCAACAACTTCATTATCTTGAACTATTTCCATTTTTGGAGGAAGGATTTCAACATTATCTGGTAAAACAACACCTGGAGGCATTATTTTAACATAAATCCCTAAAACACCAGGTTTTAATTGAACAGTAGCAAATCCTTTTTGAACATGTTTAATAGATGGTTCACCACATTTTTTAATATAACCTTCAACAAATTTAGCTACAGCTGATCTGGAACCTCTAATTTTACCAGAGATGGTAATTTCAACACCCTGAGCACCAGCACCCATAATTCGACGAATAGTAGAATAGGCTACTCTTCTGAAGTGCATTCCTCTTTGTAACATATTAGCTATTTTATAAGCCATAATTTTAGGATTAAGTTCAGGAACATCAACTTGTTTAACTTCAATTTGTGGATTATCTAAACCAAAATCATTTTTTAAAGTATTAGTTATAGCTCTAACATTTTTTCCGCCCCTACCAATAACCATACCAGGTCTTTCAGCGAAAACTACAACCATTGTCCCCAGAGGAGTTATTTGAACATCCATTCCACCATAACCAGCTCTTTCAAGCTCATCTTCTAAATATTCATCAATTCTAGTCCTTTTAAGACCTTCAGTGACAAAATCTTTTTCTATCATTAATTTAAGCCTCCTCTAAAACAATTTGAATATGAGTAGTTGGAGTGTTAAATGGAGTAACTCTTCCAAAAGCTCTTGGAATAACTCCTTTTATAACAACACTTCTATGACTTGAAATATGTTCTATTACAAGTTTTTCATTGTCCAAACCTTTATATTCTGCATTTGCTTCAGCATTTTCTAAAACTTTTAAAATTTGAATTGCTGCTTTAACAGGATAACGACCACTAGGCCAGCCTTTTAAACCTTTTTTATGCCCTACTTTTTTATTATGTCTTTTGAAAGGAACAGCTTTTTTCATTTCAATTACATCATCTAAATAATCTTTAGCAGCAGAAACTTTCATTCCTCTAATTGCATTACAAATTTCAACACAATGTTTTGGAGAAATCTTGAGAGATTTTGCCATAGCTCGTGCAATTTTAGATTCATCCTCTTTTTTATTATAAGCATAATTATTAGCCATAATATAATCTCCTTATTTAAGTGGTACAAACATAGAGGATCTTGTAGCACCCATACCTGGGTCACCATGTTGAACTCTTTGTCTTGAAGGTGAAAATTCACCAAAGTATGAACCAATCATTTCAGGAGTGATTTCAACTTCTAAAAAGTTCTGTCCATTATATATACCAAATTTAGTACCTACCATTTCAGGTAAAACAACCATATCCCTACAATGAGTTTTAATAACAATTGGTTTACCATCATCATTTCCTTCTTTTTTCAATTTTCTTAATTTATCAAGCACGACTTGTTGTCTTGGTAAAAATCCTCTTTTTAAAGATCTTCTTTGTCTTGCAGGTAATAATTTTATTACTTCGTCTAAAGACATTTCTTGTAATTCTTCAAGAGAATAACCTCTATATTTAAATTCTTTTCTTGCCAAAAAATCACCTCCAATTATCTTCTTTTACCTGTTCTTTTAGCTGCAATTGAACCAACTTTTCTTCCTGGAGGAGCATGTCTTGAAATAGTAGTAGGACATCCAGGATGTTGTCTGTTACCTCCACCATGAGGGTGGTCAACAGCATTCATAGCAACACCTCTAACAGTCATAGACTTTTTACCCTTTGCTTTAAGAGCATGCCATCTATTACCTGCTTTAAGGAATGGTTTTTCTTTTCTTCCTCCACCAGCTACAACACCAATACTTGCACGGCATCTAGGATTAAGATATTTTAATTCACCAGATGGTAATTCTACAACAGATTGATTTGCATCATGAGTGATTAAAGAAGCATAAGTTCCAGAAGAACGAACAAAACGACCACCGTCTCCAGGCCTATTTTCTATATTATATATAGGAGTACCTTCAGGAATTTCAGCTAAAGGTAATGTATTACCAAAGCTTATAGGAGCTGAAATACCACATTCAATTTCATCCCCAGTTTGAATACTTTCTGGTGCAAGAATATTTCTTTTTTCACCATTTTCAAATACTACTTCTGCAATAGGAGCAGTTCTACCAGGGTCATGCATAATATCAATGATTTTTCCCTTAATACTGCTTTCTTTTTCCATCGCATCATAAGCTCTATATTGGATTTTATCCTTAAAACGATGAGAAGCAACACGATGTACAGGAGTTCCTCTTCCTCTTCTTTGAATAATAAGTCTTTTTCCCATTGAAAATCCTCCTTAGAATACTCCCATTTTAATAGCTATGTCTTCTGCAATATCTTCAGTAATTAATTTAACATAAGCTATTTTTAATCCTTTAGAATTATAATGAGTATTTACTCTTTCTACTTTTTCACCAAATAACTTTTCAAAAGCATTCTTAATAGATTTTTTAGTTGATTTATGATTAACAACAAAAACAAGTTCGTTATTTTGGTCAATTAAATTCATAGTTTTCTCAGTAACATGAGGTTTTACAATAATTGTGTATGGATCCATAATAATCACCTTTTCCAATTATTATTGGAATAATCCTCCAATTTTTTCAATTGCGGATTTAGTAAAAATAGTAAGTCTTCCGGGGTGAGTACCTGGAGCTAATAATTCAGCATTAAGATTTTCTACACTAACCACATCTAAACCAGCATGGTTTCTAGCACCTAAACTAATGCCTTTATCCTGATCAACTACTAAAAGAGGACCTTTTGTATTTTTATATTTACGGCCTCTGGTTTTCCCTCTACCAGCTCTAATTTTTTTCCCGTTTTTAGCACGAATAATATCTTCAAAAACCCCTAAACTTTTAAATATTTCACGAGTTTCTTTTGTTTTCTTAACAGAATTGATATCATCTTCAACTACTATAGGAAATTCCTCAATATTTTCAATATTATGACCTCTACTTTCAACAAGATCTTTATTAGAGGTAGCTGCAATAGCTGATCTAATTGCAAATCTTCTTTCTTTAATATTGATTTTTTCATGATGATTTTTTTGAGCTCTTGTAGGATGAGCTTGTCTACCTCCTACAGCAAGTGGAATAAATGCAGTTTTTGAACCATTTTTAATTCTAGGAACCATAGCTGCACCTCTACCAGAACCCCAAGATTCAGCAGAAGTTCTTTTACCAGCCATAGGGTCATTTCCCCAAGGTTGTACCCTAGCTGTTTGAGCAGAAATAACAGCTCTTTTAATAAGATCTGACCTAAACTCTTCATTAAAGATTTCAGGGAGTTCTATATCTCCAGCAACATTACCTTCTTTAGAATAAACATTAACTTTCATTATTATACACCCTGTTTAGATTTAGTGTTTATATGATTTATCTGAGGCAAATCATCTGATTTTTTAGGTCTCATTGCTTTTCTAAGAATAATTAATCTTTTAGATGGTCCAGGTATTGAACCTTTCATCAATATATAATCATTTTTAACAAGACCATATTTAATAAATCCACCATCAGGATTAATTTGATCTACTTCATCAGAAGAAGCGATTTTTAAAATCTTTTTATTGAATTCTGTCCTTTTATGGTATCCCATTTGACCTGCTTGAGCAACAGTCCACATAGTCCTAGAAGGAGTCCAAGGACCTATAGAACCTACATGTCTTGCTTTACTACTTCTTGCAGCTTTACCATATTGAATTCTGATACCCCACCTTTTAACAACACCTTGGAATCCTTTTCCCTTAGTTGTTGCAATTGCATCTACAAATTGACCATCAGAAAAGATTTCACTAGCTTTTACCTCATTTCCTAATAATTCCAATGCAGCATTTAATTTTTCTTCAGCCGAAGTACCACCTATACCACATTCAAAAATTTCTGGTTTTTTCTTAGGAACACTAGTCATTTTAGGATTAGTATGTACCAATAATTTAATATCTTCTGTGAATTCTAATACCTCTTTAATTTTTGCAATAGCTTCAGATTTATTATAATCTTTAGGAAGAGAAATTTTCCTAGAGAGTTCTTCATCTAAATTGTCTGCAATAATTTCAGTTATTACTTTTAATCCACGAGACGTTTTTTCATATGCTCTAATACCCATTACTACGACAGGGGGAACTTCTAATACAGTTACTGGAGTAAAAACTTCCATACCATTAGTTGGAGAATTTTTATCTGTATCTGTTACCATTGCATGAGTCATGCCCACTTTATATCCCGCAAGGCCAAGTAATTTTGTTTCATCTTGTTTAGGCCAAGATTTTATTCTAGGAGTCTCCTTAGCAGCTCTTTTTCTTGGACTAAATGCTACGGACCCTTTTCTTGGTTGATGATGTCTTACCATTTTTAAACCTCCTTAATTAAGTTTTCCTTTTTAATTTTTTAAATTGAATTTTGTGAGCTAGCTAAATTTGAATAATAGCTAACTAAAGTTGAGATAAGATTAACTTATCTAAAATAGTATTAATAGCTAAATAGCTAATTAAAACTAGATAAATATGAATTTTTAATATAATCTAATGTATGTTAATGCAATATAAATTAACGATTTCTCATTAAATTTATTATAGATAAAGTAGCGATTACTGCTTCTTCAGTTCTAACAGTTTCAGTACCTTGAGAAGGAATGAAATTAATTTTACAATTATCCCAATTAGAACTTGAAATATTTTCTTCTATTGAAGAATAAGGGCCACCAAACAAAATAGCAATGTTTTTAGAATTATATACTTTATTGGTTAATTCATCAAAAATAGAATTTATATTTTCACCATACCTTGTTGTTAAAACAACAAAGTCAGGATTTAATAATTTTAAGCTATTTTTAAGACTCTTATTAGTGGATACAACATTATATCCCCAGTAAATGCCATCTGGTTCTTCAGGTGTGACTATTACTTCTTTAGCTATCCTAGTAACTTTAAAGCTAAAAATTTTATTTACAGTAAGCTGTTCTTTGCAAAAAACAAGGTCATCTATACCAATATCAACAAAGGTTCCCTTATTATTTCTTTTAACAGTAAAACCTTGCCTATAATCTCCAACATTTAACTCATCATATGAAGGATGGTGAGGAGTTCTAAGAGGTGGTAAAATACCAACATGCTTTAATTCCCCTTTAATAGGGAAAGCTCTCTTTCTCAAATATTGTGGAGTATTCATATAATTTAAAATTTCATTAATAAAATCTGCATCTTTTTCTGCTAGATTAACATCAATAGAATCATCATTATAGATAATAACATCATTTATTCCAAAAACAGCTAAAGATCTACCTATAATCCCAATCTTGGAAGTTTTAAGTTTATAGTCTTTAGTTTCTGAGATAAATGAACTTGGTAAAAACACAGATACCTTATTTTCATACATTGATAATTATTTATAAATATTTATATATAAATATTATGTAAATTTACAAAGCTATCACTAATACACATTCATCAATATTATATCAGTTATAACATCGGTAGCTCAGCTACATAACATACTCAAAAGAATATATTATATATTTAATTATAAAAAAAATAGTATTTAAATGTATTGTTATTAAGACTGTTTATTAAAAGTAATAAAATAATTTACTATTATTTTGAAATTAAATCTATTAATAGTTTTCAACTCTAAAAACAATAACATTAACATTTTTTAAATCTTTTTCATGAAAATCATAAATCTTTGGAATTGGAAAATTATATTTAAATTCATGAGTTATTTTCCCACCTAGTTTTTCAAAATAATCAAAAATATACTCATAAGTCGATGCCATATGAAAAGAATATATAACATTTGAAATATCTATTGCTGATTCTATGAATTTTGTATCAATTCCACTAATAGCTTTTTTTTGTGAGCCAAAAGGAGGGTTTTGAATTAAAGTATCGTATTTATAATTAGTTGAAAATTTTAAAGAATCTCCTATTAAAAATTCTATATTATTAATTTTTTTCTCTAATACTAAATTTTTTGCAAAGTTTATTGAATCTTCATCAATGTCAATAGCTGTAATACTCTTTGCACCTAGTAAACTTGAAGCTATTGCAAAAATTCCATTACCACATCCAAAATCCATGATATTTTTTTCAAAAATATCTCCCAACGAATAAGCATTCCATAATAAATCTGCAACAATAGTCGATGGTGTAGAATACTGTTCTAATTCAACTTTTGGATTTTGATGAGAGGGTATTGATTGAATTAACATTTCTAAATGTTTTTTCTTTGAAATTTTTTTCATAATTAACCAACTAAAATTATAGATAGAATACTTTTAATATATTATAAGAAATATAATTATATATTATTAATTAAATTATTTATGGAGTTTTATATGTTTGATAAAATATTAATTGCAAATAGAGGAGAAATTGCTATAAGAATTTTACGAGCTTGTAAAGAATTAGATATAAAAAATGTGGCAATTTATTCTGATGCAGATACAACATCCCTTTATACTAATTATGCTGATGAAAAATATGCATTAGGAAATCCATCACCTGCAAAATCATATTTGAATATAGATAAAATTATTGACATAGCTATTGAATCTGGAAGTGATGCTATACATCCTGGTTATGGTTTCTTAGCAGAAAATCCAAAATTCGCAAGTGAATGTGAAAAAAATGGTATTAAATTAATTGGCCCTAGTGGTGACATCATCAGCCGAATGGGAGATAAAATAACTTCTAAACAATTAATGAAAAAAGCAGGAGTTCCTATAATAGAAGGTACTGATGAGGGAATTAGTGATATTGAAAAAGCTATAAAAATCGCAAATAAGATTGGATATCCAGTTATAGTTAAAGCTTCTGCAGGAGGTGGAGGAATAGGTATGCGTGCTGTTTATGAAGAAGACGAATTAGTACGAGCAATTGAATCTACTCAATCCGTTGCATCTACTAACTTTGGTGATTCAACAGTTTTTATTGAAAAATATCTTGAAAAACCACGACATATTGAATTCCAAGTATTAGCGGATGAAAGTGGTAATGTTATCCATGTAGCAGATCGAGAATGTTCTATCCAGAGAAGACATCAAAAATTACTTGAGGAAGCACCATCCCCAATTATGAGTGATGAACTTCGCTTTCAAATGGGTGAAAGTTCTGTTAAAGCTACAGAATACATAGGATATACTAGTGCAGGAACTATTGAATTTTTATATGATAATGGTAATTATTATTTCTTAGAAATGAATACTAGAATCCAAGTAGAACATCCAATAACAGAAATGATAACCAATATAGATCTAATAAAAGAACAAATTAATATAGCTTATGGTAATGAATTAAATTTATCACAAGAAGACATAAAGGTAAATGGACATGCAATTGAATGTCGTATTAATGCTGAAAATCCATTAGCTGATTTTGCACCAGATCCAGGTAAAATTACAGGATATCGTTCACCAGGAGGACCTGGAGTCAGATTAGATAGTGGTGTTTATACAAATTATACTATACCTACATTTTATGACTCTATGATCTCTAAACTTATCAGTTACGGAAGAACAAGAACAGAAGCAATAGCTAGAATGAAAAGAGCTCTTAATGAATATGTAATTTTAGGATTAAATACTACAATTCCTTTCCATAAAGCTATTTTAAAAAATAAAAACTTTGTTGAAGGAGATTTACATACTCATTTCATAGACGAACATAAAAAAGGCATAGAAAAAGAAATGGAAAATGTGATTATTGAAGATTTAGAAAGAGTTAGTCGTTTAAAATCAACATTTATGCCTGCAAAAAAAATAGCTGCTATCTCATCAGCAGTAGGATCTTATTTAACAAATACAAAAACTCAAAAAATACATAAAAATAGAAGATGATTTTATGAGAAATGAAATATTAAATCTTTTAAAAAAAGAAAACAAAATCTCAAATGAAGCTGCTGAGGAATTTTCAAATGCTGAAATAGAAGGATTCACAAATATAGTTAAAGAATTAGGAGAAGAAAAAACTGATTATATTGATAGAGAAAAAATAATTAAAAACTTTGAAAGTGAATTATTTAAAAATATCTATGTCTATAAAGAAGTAATGTCTACAAACACAGTTTCTAAATTTCTAGCAGAACAAGGTATAGAAAATAATACTGTTGTAATATCTGAAAAACAAACAAAAGGAAGAGGCCGTTCTGGTAAAAAATGGGAATCTCCACTTGGAGGAGTTTGGTTATCTTTAATTATAAGACCCCAGATTGATCAAACAAAAGCATCACTTATAACACTTGCAACAGGTGTTGCTGTTGCTAATACAATAAGAAGTTTTGATATAGATAATGTTGAAATTAAATGGCCTAATGATATTTTAATTGATGGTAAAAAAGTTTCTGGAATATTAACAGAAGCTATTGCAAAGCTTAATTCTATAAATTACATTGTAATTGGTGTAGGAATAGATGTTAACTTTGATAATGAAGATATGTCTGATGAATTAAAAGAGTTAACCATTTCACTAAGTAAAGCAGCAGGCAAAAAGATTGAAGAAGTAAATGTTATTAAAAGATTTTTAATAGAATTTGAAAAAATATTTATTGATTTTGAAGAAGAGAAATATGAAGATATTCTAAAAGAATGGAGAAAACAATCTTTTTCAATAGGAAAATATGTAAGAATAAAACAGCTATTTGGAAATAACTTTGATGGATACATTATTGGTATTAATAAAGAAGGTGCACTCATTGTTGAAAAAGCTGATGGCACCTTAGAAAAAGTAATTTCAGGGGAATTTGATATTATTAATGATTAAATAAAAATTCCCTACATTTATCTTCATTAGAAACTAAATCAGTTAGTTCTTTAAATGAAGAATTAATTTTTTTATATAAATCATCTAGTTCAATAGATTTTGAATCATTAGTTGAGAGATCAAAGCGTATTGTTGTTGATGCTCCAGGCATCGATACTGCAGGAATAGTTATTATCCCCTCTTTCTTTAATAAAATCATAGCAAAGATGAAAGATAAATCCTTATTTGAAATATCAAAATCATTAATAAAATTATCTAATTCCTTTTTTAAACCATTTTCATCAATCATAACACCAGTTGGTGTTGCTTTAAACATAGAATATTTATTTTCTAAAATTTTTAAAAGTTCATCTTTTCTAGAAATAGCATTTATTAAATTATCCCCTGTATAATCTTTCAATCCATTAACCATTGCAATAATTGACGGCGGTTGAGCTTCTAACCCAAATTCATTAGCTTTAGCTTTAATTTTATTTATCAAATTTTCTTTACCAGCTATTAATCCTCCTCTTGGACCATTCATTAATTTATCTGTGCTGGTTATAACCAAGTCAGCCCCTAAATCCCAGGCTCTTTTCTGTTTAAAAATACTAGTTCTAAGTCTAGCTCCAGATGCATCATCTACAAGAACTATTATATCCTTTTCTTTAGCAATATTTATAATTTTTAAAAAGATATCCTCAGAAATAACTTTATGATCCATTGTAGAACCAGTTATAACAATTAAGCTAGTATTATCTAAAATTTTAAAATTATCGATATTATCAAATTCTTCATACTGTGCATTAACTAATTTACAACTTCTAGGAATAGAAGGATGAGAAGGTAGTTCTGGAAGAAAATGTATAACATGAGAATTTTCTTTAACAAGGGAAAGAATAGTTGCTAAAATTCCAGAACTAGTACGATTAACTGCAAAAACCTTTTCACCTCCAAGATGAATCTTTCCTTGTTTTTGAAGTTCTTTTTCAAAAATAGCTGGACCTACATAAGTTTCTAGAAGACTTAAATCTTTATCACTAACGATAAACCCACCAGACAATCCAGTTAAATCAAATAAATAATTACGTCCTTTTTTAGAAACAATATCATCAATAATAGCAAAAGCATTTTCTCTTTTTTTAATTTCATCTTCTGAACTATAAATCAACATCATATCTAAAAAAAAGGTTTAAAAAATTATTCAACAAAATTTAATTTAAAATCGTTTTCAAAAGACCCTACAATAACCCTTAATTGTTTATCATCAATTGGTAAAGAAATAAAATCTTCACCTTTATTATATGAATATTCAGCATCACTAATATTTCCTTCAGGTGATGTATACAGAATAATACTATCCCCTTCTTTTTCAGGATCTTTAGTGGGTAAAAATATCTCTACAGATACTGCTAATTGGTCAAAAAATTTATTTTTTTCATTTTCATCTTTATTAACTTTTTTAAATTTTGTAATCCTTGATTTTAATTTTTTCTCAGCAACTGCATCTAAATCTTTAGCCATAATAATACACTCCTATTAATATTAAATTAATAAATAAAATTATTTGTTTATTATTATAAAAAATTAAATTTTAAGATATATAAATATTGTGTCTTGTTTTTTAAAAAAATAAAAATCAAAATTATTTAAAATAGGATTTATAAGTTTCTAGATAAAACAATAGACTTTATAGGTTTCTAGATAATAATTATTAATTTTAAGGATAAATTATTTATATAAACTATTCCCATTAGAATCCATTCCAACGATCAAAGGACCAAAAGAATTTATCTTTAGATTCCAAATTGCTTCAGGCATTCCTAAATCAAGCCATTCAACATTTTCTATTTTTTCAATAGCATCAACATATAATGCAGCACAACCACCCGTAGCTACTAAATAAACAGCATTATTTCTTATTAGTGCATTTAAAACAGATTCATCCATCCCCCCTTTACCAACTACAACTTTTACACCTTTATCTATTACATCTGATTGATAAGGATTCATCCTCATTGATGTAGTTGGGCCAATAGCTACCATTTTATAATCAGGTTTTTCTTCTGTTCCTTCATTTTTTATTATAGGGCCTGCATGAAAAATAGCTGCACCTTCTAAATCATAAGGTGATCCTTCTTCTAATATTCTTTTATGTGCCTGATCTCTTGCAGTTAAAATATTTCCAGATAAGTAAACAACATCTCCTGCTTTTAAATTACTAATATTATGATTAATTGGAACATCTAAATTTATCATTCATTCACCTAACTCTTAATAAATATAATAATATATTAACTTTTAATTAAATAAGTTTAGTGTAAAAGTTAAAATTCCAACTGATAAATTATTTCAACTATAAACTCATTTTACAGCTAATTTTATTTCATAAACTATACTAAAAATTACAATACTACAGAAGATATGATAAATAGAAATATTTATGATAAGAAATTAATAAACCATTTCTAAAAACAAAATAATCCATTTAAAAATTAAACAAGAAAATAAATCATTTATATGATTAACTATTTTTTAATGTAATATAATAATATATATTATAGTAAATGATAATTTTATATTTTAATATTATCAAAAATAATTATATAAAGTATGTGAAAATTGTGGAGTAAACCAGTATGTCAAGTATGAGTAGTGTTGCAGGGTTATCAAAATATATTAAAACTTTACCAAAAACAAAAATTAGTATAATAAATATTATTGTTGTTAGTTTTTTAATAGGAGTAATATTTTATTTAATAAACCCAATTTATGAAATGGGCATTTTAGAGAAAATTATTTATGGAGGGACTTTTGGATTTTGGATTCTAGGAATAAGCTCAATTATGAGTGGTGGTATGAATCAACAATGGGTAAACTCCCTAAATGGAATAAACTTAAAAACAAAACATTCAATGTTTTTATCATTTCTTTCAATGCTAACTGTTGGTTTTGTAATATTGCTTGGAGCTATTTTATCTAATATTTTAAACATTGATTTAACTTTAAATAGTATCATATTTGGATGTGTACTTAGTTTTGCATTTAATATTATTGTTTTGTGGAGTACATCATCAATTGGTTTTACTAAATCAGTAATAGTTGGTGGAATTCAACCATTATTAATATTAACCCTACTTGTTATAATATCTTTCTTTTCAAATGCAGAAAACCAACTTTATTTTGGAATAACTCCACTATTTTTAAAAGCAATAATAGGGAGTATAATATTTGCAATATTCATATATTCCTTTATATCTGTTGTAGAATCTCCAATGAAAAAAAATTTAGGAATAGGAGTTCTTGATTTATTAAGTTTATTTATAGCTCATATGAATGAAGGTTCCAGCTCTCTTGAAGGTTTATTTGAAAATATGGGCGAAACAGTTGAAACAATAGTAAGTTATGTTAGCTTTAAAAGAGATGATGAAATTAAATCATTATTCGTTAGTCCTTTTGTTCATCCAGGACCACTTGGTAATATAGGTGGATCAAATTTGCCAACATTACTTGCAAATAAGTTTGACAATTTTACAATGATTGCTCATGGTCCTTCAACACATGATTTTAATCCTGTTTCTACAAAAGAAATCAATAAAATAGAAGAAGCAATAAAAAACAATCTAGATAATATAGAATATTCTAACATAGCTAGTGAATTCAAAAGATATAATGAAAAGAAATCAAATGTAGGGGTTCAATTTTTTAATAAAGGAATGATTTTACTTAGTACTTTTGCACCATATGGAAGTGATGATATTGAATTTGGTGTTGGATTAACAATGATAGCACATAGTCAAAAAAGATGTAATGTAGAAGATGCTATTGTTGTTGATTGCCATAATTCATTTACAGAAGAAAGCGGACAATTATTACCTGGAAATCCTGAAGTTTTTGAATCTATTGATGCGATTAAAAAAATAGAAGTTAATTCAAAAGAATCAGTGATTAAAGTTGGTTGTTGTGAAGACTTGATGGATGGTTTAGATAAAACTTCAGGTGTTGGAGACAGTGGAATAAAAACTATGATTATTGAAGTAAATAATCAAAGAACTGCATATGTTCTTTTTGATTCAAACAATATGGAAATTGGATTTAGACAAGAAATCATGGATGCAGTTGAAGATTTAGATATCGATGAAATAGAAGTTATGACAACAGATACTCATTCTGTTAATACTTTATCAAGAGGTTATAATCCTATAGGAACTCAAAAAAGAAAAGAGATTATTGAATATATTAAAAAGACTATAAAAATAGCTATTGATGATTTAGAAGAAGTTGAAGTTGGAACAAAAACAGAAAGATTATATCTTAAAACTTTTGGACCAAATAATTCAACTGAATTAATTTCTACAATAAGTTCAATTGTAGCTGTAAGTAAAATTATGGCTCCTATATTATTTTTAGCAGCATTAATTATAACAATAATTTGGATATTTTATTAAAAATTAATAATTTTTGAATTCAATAATATTATTGAAATTCTTAAATTAATTATAAAAAGTTATTTTAAATAATTAAATAATAATGTATATAACATAAACCATGCAAAAATAAATGGAACAATTCCATTCCATAACCAAGCAGAAAATCCTTCAACTTCCTCCTTGTAAAGTTTTTGACAAATTTGACCTGCAATATAAATTAAAAAAATAGCTATTACTGCTGGTATAAGTTCATTTTTAATTCCAAACCATCCAAGAGATAAGCCTGTTGATAATATTGATGCAATCAAAGCAAAAATTAAGTGAATTCCTGTAACTTTAATATTAGTATCCATATGATTCCTCCAAAATTAATAATAAAATAGAATTTAAGTATATTATAATTTATATTAAATTTATCATATTTATAGTTATAATCAATGAAATATTAATAGGTGTAAAAATGAAAGCAATGTCTAATGTAGACATATATACAATCTGTAATGAATTAAACAATTTTTTAGTAGGTGCTCGTGTTGATAAATCTTTTCAACCAAATAAAGATGCTGTCGTTATGAGATTTCACGTAGCTGGAACTGGAAGAATTGATGTAGTGTTTCAAGCAGGAGTTAGAGCGCATATAAGCCAATATCCCCTTGAAAATCCAAAGACACCACCTTCATTTCCAATGCTCCTTAGAAAAAGATTAAAAGGAGCTAATGTTTTAAGTATAAAACAACACAATTTTGATCGAGTTATTGAATTAAAATTTAAAAAAGAAAAAATATACACAATAATAGTTGAATTATTTGATAAAGGGAACATCATTCTTTTAGATGAAGAAAACAATATTATACTTCCTTTAAAAAGAAAACAGCTAAGTGATAGAGATATAAGTTCTAAAAAAGAATATGTTTATCCATCAGAACAAGGAATAAATCCTATTAAAATGACAAAAGAGGATTTAAAAGAAGTTTTTAAATCATCAGATAGAGATCTTGTTAGAACTTTAGCAGGAAATGGATTGGGAAGTTTATATGCTGAAGAAGTTATACTAAAAAGTGAAAATATTAACAAAGAAAAACTAGCTAAAGATTTATCAGAAGAAGAATTTGAAAAAATTTATAATAGCTTTGTAGAAGTTTTTACACCATTAAAAGAAGAAAAATTTAATCCCCAAATTGTAAAAGGTAAAAAAGAAGATTTTGTACCTATTGATTTAATACAATATGAAAAGCTTGAAAAAAAATATTATGATACTTTTAATGAAGCCTGTGATGAATTTTACTCTAAAAAAGTAAATAAAGATATTAAAGGAGTTAAAGAAAATTTATGGAATAAAAAAGTAAAAAAGTTTTCTAAAAGACTTAAACTACAAAAAGAGACATTAAAAGGATTTGGAGATACCATCGAAACATGTCAAAAAAAAGGAGAAATAATATTTTCTAACTATACATTAATCGAAAATATAATTAATGTAATTTTAAATGCACGAGATAAAAATTATTCTTGGAATGAAATATCAAGAACATTAAAAAAAGCTAAAAAAGATGGTATTGCTGATGCTCAAATTTTTGAATCAATGGACAAATTAGGTAAAACAGTTTTAAATATAGATAATTATATAATAGCTATTGATCCTTTAAAAACAATTCCAGAAAATGCTGAAGATTATTATGAAAAATCTAAAAAAGCAAAAAAGAAAATTAAAGGAGCAGAAATAGCTATTAAAAATACTGAGAAACAATTAGAAGATATTAAAAATAAAAAAGAACTTGAAATGGAAAAAGTATCTCTTCCAAAAAAACGAGAAAAAAAAGATTTAAAATGGTATGAAAAATTAAGATGGTTTGTAAGCTCTGATCGTATATTAGTTATTTCAGGACGTGACACAAATACAAATGAAATGCTTGTTAAAAAATACTTAGAAAAAGATGATATTTATCTACATGCAGATATACATGGTGCAAGTTCTGTAGCAATAAAATTAGGTAAACATTCATTAAATGATGAATTGCTTAAAGAATCTGCTATTTTTGCAGCATCATTTTCAACTGCTTGGTCAAAATCTTACACAACGCAGGATGTATTTTGGGTTCATTCAGACCAAGTTTCAAAAACACCTGAACCTGGAGAATATTTACCTAAAGGATCATTTGTAATAAGAGGAAATAGAAATTATATACGAAGTGCTAAATTACAAATAGCTATTGGAATAGTAAATTATGAAGGTAAACGTATTATGGCTGGACCAATTGACGCAGTTGAAAAACATAGTGAAAATTATGTAGTTCTAAAACCAGGTTATACAAAAAAAGAAGCAATAGCTAAACAAATACTATCTTTAATAAATGAAGATGATTTGATAACACTTGATGATATTGTAAGAGTATTACCTACAGGAAAATGCGATATTGATGAAGAATATTATGAAAAAAAAAGATTTAAAAATTAATCTGAATATTCTGATGAATCATATTTAAAGTATTCACCAGGATTTAAAATCAATACATCAATACTTGGATCTAATTGTTTTACATAATTAGAATATACAGATGGATTTTGTTCAATAACTGGAAAAGTATCATAATGCATAGGAATAGCTACTTTTGGAGAAAACCATCTTGTAGCTAAAGCTCCTTCAAATGGACCCATTGTAAATTTATCTCCTATAGGAACCATAACAATATCAGGTTTATATATCTCCCCAATAATAGTTTCCATATCTCTAAATAAACCTGTGTCTCCACAATGGAATATTTTTATTCCATCTTCAAGAGTAAATAAAAAACTACCTGCACTGCCACCAGGAAGACAATCCTCAACAAAATCAATATCAGAAGAATGCAATGCATTTAACATTGTAATTTTTATGTCTCTAAAAATAATAGATCCTCCAATATTCATACTGACATTTTCAATTCCTTGATTAGATAAATATAATGCAATTTCATGATTAGCTACAACAGGAACAGATTTAGAATTAGATATTTCCATAGCATCACCAAAGTGATCAACATGTCCATGAGTAACACAAATTAAATCAGGATCTAATTCTTCAACAGGAGTTTGACATGCGGGATTATTACTTATAAATGGATCTATCAATATTTTCACATTATCATCTGTAATTATTTCAAAAGCAGAGTGGCCTAACCATCTAATTTCCATTTTAATCACCTCTATGAATTTAATATTTTTTTATCAATATCTTTAGCTAAATTCCATGATTTTTCAAAAATTTCTTTAATTTCAGAAATTTCAGAATTTTGATAAATAGCCCCATATTCCCCTTTTTCTTGAGTTAACTCATCTGTCATTATTAAAGCAGAATTATCTGTAACTAAATTAGTAATATCTACTTTAGGCAATGTTTTAATATGGACTTTTTGACTTAAAAGAGAAGATAATAATAAAACATAAGAAGTATTAGAAATATCAAATTCTTCAATTATAATCCTTGAATTTTTTGTTGGAACATATGATAAAAATCTATCATTTAAATTATTTAAATTAGGGATTTCTAACATAATGTCATTTTTTGAATTAATAGCTAAATCTTCAAAAGCCTCTTTAGAAGCAACATTACCTTTATTTGAAACAATAAAACTCTTAAGGATCTTAGGTATTGGTAAAGATTCAGGATCATTAATATCAATTTCAATATTTCTTGATTTTAATCCCTCTTCAAAGCTATTTTCGATAGATTGATCTTCTAAATCAAAATTCAAAGCTTTTTTAATATCATCAGTTTTATCAAGACTATTTTTAAAACCTACTTCTTCTTCAAAAAGATTATTGGATCTTTTCTTGGGTTTCCTAGTAACTAAGACAGGTTTTTCATAATTAGGTGTGAAAACTAATTTATTATCTTCAAAAGAAGGAGTTTCTTTATAATCTTTTACATCCAATACACCATTAGATTCATTATCAAGAGATTCTATATTTTCATCATTAAATTTAGGATTTTTAATACTATTTTTTATTTTAGAATATTTTTTATTTTTAGGGTTTTTCAAAGTAGAATTTTCTCTTTGATAACTTTCTGTATTTTCATTGAAAATAGAATTATTTAACTGATTCAAGTCAACAAATTCATTTATTAATAAAACTAAACCAAATATAGCCATAATAAACCCTAATACTAAAATAAAATCTATTAAATTAAAAACTATACTTTGATATATTACAAATATCCCAATGGATATAATTATTATCCCAGAAACTATTTTAAATGTATTATTCATATTTCCACCCAATCTAAAATATGATTCAAATCAATAAATCTAATTAAAATCTATCTATCAAATAATATTATGATATAATTATATATAATTTATTAATGACTTTATTTATAAATTTAATGTTTTTTTTAACGATTTTGTACAATTTAAGAGAATATTTTTTAAATTAGAATAAATACATAATAATACTTTTTCACAGTTTAGTAATATTAATATGATAATAAAAATAACTATTAATTGGTGTTATAAATGGATGAATTAATAAAATTAAAAAATGAAAATTCCGGACAAGGAGCAGCAGAATATATATTATTATTTGGAGGAGTAATAGTGATTGCAATAGCAGCATTATATATTTATAATGCTTATTTTAAAAACAGTAGTTCTGGTTTAAATGCAAGTAGTGATGTACAAAAAGTTAGAGATGTAATGAATTATAGTAAGATACCATGAAAATAATAAAAGAACGTTCTGGTCAAAGTAGTGCAGAGTTTATTTTATTAATTGGTGGAGTAATTGTAATTGTTTTATTAATAGGAACTTATATTTCTGATATTAATAAATCAATTAGTAATGAATTAAAAAAGTTATTAGAAACACAAAAAGAATATTTATTAAATAAAGTTTAATAGATAGGGGTTTCCCTATCAATTATTTACTTATAATTTTTCCTAAAACATTTTTCCAAGATTGAGATTTAATATTATCAAGATTCATAGAAGTTCTAGTAACAGAAATAATTTTCACAGGACAGATCTTTTCACAAGCACCACATAAAATACAGAATTCTTCATCAATAGAAGCTTTTCCATCAACCATAGAAATTGCATTACATGGACACACATCAACACAAGCTTGACAAGATTCCCCTTTACACTCTTTTTCAGACTCATCAATAATTATTGTGCCTTTAAATGGTTTAATTGTTTTTGGAGCATCAGTTGGGCAAACATTTTCACACCAACTACAATTTACACAAAGATCATCATTTAAAAGAATCTCACCATCAACATTAACAGTAGGGATAAATTCACTTTCCATACAAGTAGCACAAATAATTTGAATAGCATCTTCTGGACAAACTTTCTGACAAATCTTACAATACATACATTTAGTATCATCAATTTCTATTGCACTAGCAGTATATTCATCATTTTCTTCAGCTTTAATAGTAATTGCACCAGAAGGACACATATCTTCACAAAAATGACAGCTAATACATTTATCAACAAATGTTCTTGTTTCTCCTCGAACTAATTCTTTTAATTCAGGTAAATTTCTTTTCATATTAATTGCATCTTGAGGACATGATATTTCACATTTACCACAATATATACAATCATCTTCATTAATATTTGTACCACAATCCCATTTAGGATAATTATCTATATTTCTAATATTTTCCCCATTTATTTCGAAATCTAAAGCATCAAAAGGACATGAAGACGCACATAATCCACATAAAACACATTTATCCCCATTAATCTTAATTAAATCTTTTTCTAATAATCCTCGCGCAACAGGTAAAACAGGACCTAATTTTAAAGCAGAAGTTGGACAAATATCTGTACAAATCCCACAACCAACACATTTTTCATTATTATGAGTCAATTCTCTTTTTTCATTTCCATCTCTTAGAACAGAAGCCATTAAATCACTTTCCTCTTATAATAAGACATATAAAATAATATTTAATATAATATATTCATATGCCAAAATATTCATCTCATTTATTATTTATTACGAAATGAATATATAAA
The DNA here is from genome assembly GCA_020854915.1 of Methanobacteriaceae archaeon. Taxonomy (GTDB): domain Archaea; phylum Methanobacteriota; class Methanobacteria; order Methanobacteriales; family Methanobacteriaceae; genus JAHKLT01. The sequence goes on from JAHKLT010000026.1 coordinate 79,448, forward strand.
CATAACGATTTAGCAATGAATTAATCACTATTAATAATATGACCTTTTTTATTTATTTCACCTTTACGAATACGAGTCGATGAAATAGGTGTGCCATCATCAGCTAAAACAAAACTAACAACAATTATATCTAATTGATGCATGTTTTTTTTATTTCGTATTTCATTAATTTTTATAGCTGTTGGTTCTGTTTCTTTACTAACAACAATAGCTTCAAAATCTTCTTCATGAATTGTTGTTCCATATGGATCATCTAATCGCATAACATGGAATTTATTTTCTTTGTTTTTAAAAAAAGTTTTTAAGTTAGATATTCTTTCTTTACACGGATCTATATCTCCTTTTAATCCTCCAAAATCATCAGAAGTTACACCAATTTCAATTTGTTCTCCTAATTCAAAAGCAGTGTCTAATAATTTTTTATGACCTTCGTGAAATTTATCAAAAGTCCCTCCTACAGCTAATTTTTTATATTTAGTATTATTCATGTTTTAAATCCAAAAGTAGATAATAAATAATTATTTGAAATTATATTTATCATTAATATTATAAAAAATTAGTTGTAATAAAACAAAAAAAAGAAAAAAAGAAAGAATTAATTAATTAGAAACTAATAGACACATATTTTCCTTTTAAAGAGTAGTTATAATTATTCCAATTAACTACACTACCTAAGGAATTTCTTTGACTAGAAGAATCTGCAACAACCCAAGTATCACCGATTAATATTTGTGCCCAAACATGCCCAGTAGAAAATGTTGAAAATCTACAATTTCCATGAACATATCTTGCAGGAAGTCCAGCTGCTCTTGCAAGTGCAATAACTAAATGACTTCCATCAACACAATTACCATATCCTCTGTTTAATGTCCCAACTGCACCAAATTTAGTATCATAATAGAATGAATATGCAATTTGATCTCTTGCAAAATTGAATATTGCTGTTGCTTTAGCTAGATCATTAGTTAATCCTGCAGTTAGTTCAGCTGCTTTAGCTTGAATAGCTGGATCATTAACTTGACAATTAGTAGTAGCTTGCAAATATGGACTTAAATCTGAAATAGTATTAACATCATTTAAAGGGCTACTTGGAACTGTAACTTCTAATGATTTAATTGAAACATATGCTGGTAAAACAGAATTTTCCCCATAGAAAGAAACAATTCTAGCAAAAGCATATACTAAACCATCAAAGCTTATTTGACCTAAGGCAGAATCCATGAATCCTGGAGCTTGTTTATTTGAAGACATTAAATTTATAATATTTAATGCTAAAGATAAATAATCTGCTGTATATAAATCACCTAAATTAGAAGCTTTATTATAATCAGCAGGGCCACTAACAACTAATGAATTAATTTCACCGAAATTACCTTCATTAATATTTTTAGTAGTCACAGAAAGTAAATATAAAAATTCACCAATAGAATAAGAGTTTCCATTTATAGTGACAGAAGAAGGTAATTCTTGGTTATTTATAATATAATTTTTAACATCAGTTGCAGTAGCAATAATACTATTAAAATCTATTGGGTTTAATATTTTAACAGTAGTTTGCCCATTGTTTTCAGGATATTTTGAACTATTAATTAATGAATAAACAATAAGATATTCTCCAGGGTTTAAATTCAAATTAATAGATGCTATACCTTGGTTATTTGTTTTTCTAATGTAATCTACATTATTTACATTAAATTTAATGGTCTCATTTGAAATAGGATTCCCATAAGCATCAGTTAATAAAGCATTAAAACTTTCTCCAGCTTTAAAAGAATCTGGATAACTAGTGAAAATAGTTCCATTTACTAATAAAGTGTTTTGACCCTGTTTAGCAGTGAAAACAAGATCATCGGCTAAATTATAATTTACTGTATAATAACCTACATTCAAAGATATTTTTAAAGATGCTATACCTAATGCATTGGTTGTTCTAGTATAACTAACACCATTTATTGTGAAAACAATATTTTTATTAGCAATAGGATTACCATTCTTTGTCAATAAAACATCAAATGTTGAGTCATCCTCAGGTAACATAACAAGATTATGTCCTTTTAAATTTAAAGTTTGTTTTTTAATGGTTATATTATTATTACCCTTATTATAATCAAAACTATTCGGACTTGAATAGGAATAAGCTATTTCATATGTACCTGGGTATAAACTTATAAGAATACTTGCAATACCACTTTGATTAGTATTTCTATTATAAATTACATTATTTATTACAAAAGAAATAGTTTTATTTATTAAAGGATTTCCATTTAAATCTAATAATTTAACATTGAAATGAGACCCATCATCATAAACCATTTCCATATTATTTCCTGTTAAACTAGAAGTACTATTAATAATTTTAATAATATTTTCTCCTTTAACAGAAGAATAACCTGAATCACCATCAAATCCATAGTTAATTGAATATTCTCCAACAGGTAAGTCTAATAATAGTGATGCAACACCTTTTTTATCAGTACTTACATAATATTTGTTATTATTTAATTGGAAATAAACTGGTAAATCAACAATAGGATTCCCGTTATTATCTTTAAAAATGATACTATAATTATTAGCTGATTGATATACTACAGTTAAATCTGATGCATCAATAACAGTTTCTACCATCAAAACAGTGACTTTGTTAGACATCATGAGTTTATCAATAGGATGCATAACAGTCAATATATATTCACCAGGGAATAGATTAATAGATAACTTTACAATACCGTTTCCATCTGTAGTTCTAGTATAAAAAACACCATTAATATTCATAGTAACATCAGTATTAACTAAACGATTACCATTATTATCTACTATAGTAGCATAATAATGAGTACCATTCCTATAATGTTTAACAATATTTTTTCCTTCAACAGTAGGTAAAACACTCACCTTATTTGACATTGTTAAACCTGTAATAGGATGAATAACAGTTAAGATATATTCATTCGGAAATAAATTTATAGATAATTTTACAACACCGTTCCCATCTGTAGTTCTAGTATAAAAAACACCATTAATATTCATAGTTACATTAGTATTAGCTAAAGGATTACCATTACCATCGTAAATAGTAGCATAATAATAAGTATCATTTAAGTAATATTTAGTGATGTTTTTACCACTAATAGTTGATAGAACAGATATTAAATTGTTAACAGTGAAAGAAGAGTATTCTTCATCACCATCAAATGAAGCAGATATAGTATAGCTACCAGGAATTAAATTGATATTCATTTTTGCAATTCCATTCTCATCAGTAACTCTATTATAAATTCCTCCATTGACTTTGAAATAAACTGTTTTATTAACTAACGGATTATTATTACTATCTTTAAGTTCAATTACATATGGAGTATCATTTTTATAATACTTAGTAATATCTTTTGAATCAATAGTTGTATTTTTTTTATCTGAATTTACTGAGTTGTAAATTTCAAGACTAATCTCCTCATTATAATCAACATTATTATCTATTTCATCTGAATCTAGTGAATTATAACTTTCAGGATTAATCTTTTCATTAAATTTAACATTGTTTAAATCAATTACTGGAAATTGATTTTGATCTTCTGAAAAAACATTAATTTCTTTATTATTATTATTTATTGAATATTTACTATCCTCATTGTTCCCAGAATAATCAATATTGGATATAGAATTTTGATTATCTTCATTAATATTTTCTGAGTCAGTTATAGGGATAGAATCATTGTTGGGGACTTCAAAATTCTCATAAGATGATAATTCAATACCATCTTGGGAGAAATTTTCATTTTCCCCATTATAATCATTAGTTAAGTCATCAGCATAACATGCACTTACTGAAATAAAAAATAAGCATATTATACTTATAAATAATGTTTTTTTTACAATCGAAATTTTTCCACCTCTTGCTCATTACAAATTCAAAAATAATGTTTTCATAATGAGTAAAAGTATTTTCAATTTAATCTTATATAAATATTTTCCATTGTTTAAAAATAATAAAACAGATTTAAATCAATTAATTTTACTAAAATAGACTAAAATCCAATAGAAAAAGATATAATATTAATAAATATATTGAAAAAAAGCATAAAAAGAAGTTAAGTCTTAGAAAGATTTTAAAAATATATGAAGTTAATAAAATGATATTATCTATATTATTATTTAGTAATAACACTAAAACCTAGTTACATTCTCCTAAAATATTATTTAAAATATTTATTGTATGGATTTAAAAAATTAAATCATAATAAAATAAACGATATCAAAATAAACGATTGATCATTATTTTAATAAAAAAATAAAAAAAATAAAAAAAATGCCTTTTTTTAAAAATTAATTTAAAAATGAAACAAATACATCTTTAAAGTAAATATATTTATAAAATTTAATAAGAAATATTAAACATAAAATGATTTTTGAAAAAAATATTATTAAAAAAAATCCATTAATAGCTGATATTAGAATAGGATTACTTTACCCCAATATATATAAAACTGCTATGTCATCACTTGGATTCCAATTAATTTATAATTTTATTAATGAAAGAAATGATTCATGGTGTGAGAGGATAATTTATCCATATAGTCGTAGTATAGAATCAAATAGCCCTATAAAAGATTTTAACATAATCAGTTTTTCCCTACAATACGAAGAAGATTATTTTAATGTTCTTAAAATGATGAAAGAAGGAAATATTCCTTTAAAAAGAGATCAAAGAAAAAGTACCCATCCCTTAATTATTGCAGGAGGTCCATGTGCAAGTTCTAATCCATTACCTCTTTCGGAATATGTTGATTTATTTATGATAGGTGATGGAGAAGTTATAATGAATAAATTTTTAGATTTATATAAAACATTAGATAATCCTAAAGAAGACATAAATGAATTTTCAAAAATAGATGGGATTTATGTTTCAAAACTTAATAATTATACAAAAATTGCTAGAGTTAATAATTTAAATAAATCATATCATAATATTTATCCTTTTATTGTAGAAACTAAAAATGAAGATTTTGAACCTGTTTTTAATAATACAATATTATTGAATGTTTCAAGAGGATGTACTAGAGGATGTAGATTTTGTATGTCTACTTATCTTTATAGGCCTATAATAGAAACAAGTGTTGAAAAATTAATTGAAATAGCTGAAAGTTCTAGAAAAAATAGTGGAATTAACAAAATAACTTTAATTGGTGCTGCAGTTGGAGATTATTCAAAAATAGATGAATTATTAAAGGAATTAAAAAAAAGGAAATTTGAAGTATCCTCTCCTTCTTTTAGATTAGAATCATTAAATAAAAAAACACTTAAAAATTTAAAAGACAGTGGCCTTAAGACTTTAACAATAGCTCCTGAATCAATTTACAGTCTAAGAAAATCTATAAATAAAGATATAAGTAATGAGTTTATTGAAGAAGTTATTAAAAATGCAATGAATTTAGGTTTAAAAATAAAACTCTATTTTTTAATAGGATTACCTAATGAAACAAAAAAAGATATTGAAGAACTTTCAAATTATATTAAATATTTAAATAAAATAGGTGGAAAAAATTCTATGTCTTTTAGTATTAACCCAACAATTCCAAAACCTCATACTCCATTACAATGGGATATATATAATATAAAAGATATAAAATCAAAAATTAAAATTCTTAAATCAAATACTAAAAATATTAATATTAAATTTGCTAGTGGAAAAATGGGATTAATACAATATGTTTTATCTTGTGGGGGAAAAGAAATAGGTGAATTATTAGAGAAGTCTCTAAGTGAAAAGATTTCAATAAAAGAATGGGAGAATAATATACCTAGTTATAATTATAATACTTCCCTACCATGGGATAAAATAGATATTGGCTTAAATAAAAATTTTTTAAAATTAGAACGTGAAAAAATTGATTTGGGTGAAGTTACGCCTTGGTGTGTTACAAATAAATGTTATGAATGTGGATCTTGTATAAAATAAAAAGTTTGTGTAAATTATGGTTAAATTTGCAAATAGAGTAAAATCAATTGAATTATCTCAAATTAGAAAAATGTTTGAAATTAAAAATGAAAAATCTATTAATTTAGGAATTGGTGAACCTGATTTTAATGTTCCTGAAAATATAAAAATAGCTATGAAAAATGCAATAGATAATAATTTTTCTCATTATACTCCCAATAAAGGGTTTTTAGATTTAAGAGAAGAAATAGCTAAAAAATTTCAAAAAGAAAATAATATTAAAACAAATCCAGAAAACATTATAGTAAGTTCTGGTGCAAGTGAAGCATTATATTTATGTAGTCAAAGTTTGTTTAATAAAGATGATGAAGTAATTATCCCAAATCCAGGATTTTTATCTTACGAAGCTTGTGTTAAATTATCAGAAGCCAAACCTATTCCAATTGATTGTAAAATAGAAAATAATTTTAAATTAAAAGCTGAAGATTTAGAAAATAAAATTAGTAAAAATACAAAAGCTTTAATATTGAATTCACCTTCAAATCCAACAGGAGCTATTATAGATAAAGAAGATATAAAAGCTATTGCTGATTTATCTATTGATTATAATTTTATGGTTATTTCTGATGAAATTTATGAAAAAATTATCTATGAAAAAAAACATTATTCAGTAGGAGAATATAGTGATAATGTAATAACCATCAATGGTTTTTCAAAAACATATGCTATGACAGGTCATAGAATAGCTTACTTAACTGGAAATGAAGATATTATAGAAGAATTATTAAAAGTTCATCAATATTGTATCGCTTGTGCAAATTCTGTTGCACAAAAAGGAGCTTATGAAGCATTAACTGGTAGTCAAAAATCCGTTTTTAATATGGTTAAAGAATTTAAAAGAAGAAGAGATTTGATGATTGATAGTTTAAATGATATGAATTATAAATGTGTTAAATCAGAAGGTGCCTTTTATGCATTCCCTAAAATAGAAAATTCAGAAGATTTTGTTTTAAAAGCAGCAAAAGCTGGAGTTATAACTGTTCCTGGAATTGCATTTGGTTCTTTAGGTAACGACCATGTTAGAATGTCATTTGCAAACTCATATGAAAATATTGAAAAATCTATGGATATTTTAAGAAAAATTTAAAAAAATGAAAAATGAAGAAAGATTAAAAGAAGGAAAAAAAGCTGCTTTAATTGGAATAATTGGAAATATATTTTTAACATTTTTTAATATTGCTGTTGGAATAATTTCAGGAAGTTATGCATTAATATCAGAAGGATTACACACCTTTTCAGATATAATTACATCAGTAATATCTTATATAGGTTTTAGAATTGGACAAAGGCCTGCAGATAAAGAACACCCCTTTGGACATGGAAGATCCGAAGCAATAGCTGGATTAATAATTGTCTTATTTTTAGCTATGGTATCATATGAAATCTTAACTGGAGCTATAGATAAAATTTTAAACTACGAAGACATAATAACTCCAAATTATTTAGCAGCTATTATGGCTTTTATTGGAATAATTATTAACACACTAACTAGTAGATACATAATATCTCTTGGAAAAAAAATCAATAGTCCAGCAATTGTTGCAGATGGAAACCATCAAAAGGTTGATATTTACTCATCAATAGCTATTTTAGCTAGTGTTATAATTTCTCAATTAGGATTTCCTATATTTGATCCAATAGTTGGATTTATAATAGGTATTTTAATTTTAAAAACTGCTTTTGAAGTAGGTATTGAAAATGTTAATAATATTATGGGAAAAGTTTCTTCAAAAGAATTAATTAATGAAATAAAATCTTCTGCCCTTTCTGTAAATCATGTTTTAGGTGTTCATAATATAAAAGTAGATTATTTTGGAACATATGCTATTGTATCTCTACATATTGATCTTGATTCAAAATTAACTTTAGTTGAATCCCATGAAATTGTTCATAATGTGCAAAACAATGTATCAGAAGAAATAGCTATTGTTAAATCTGTAACTGTACATGCTTGTCCATATGGAGAAATTTATAATCATAAACAAGAAATCGATATTTAAAAATAAACGCCGGGAACGGGATTTGAACCCGTGTGATCCAAGGGATCATCGGATTAGCAGTCCGACGCCGTACCAGGCTGGGCCATCCCGACAATAGATAATAAACATGTTATAAATCACTATCTTTAATTTGTAAAAACATGCTTATAAAGATATTGATATGAATAATATTTTTAAATGGCATGCTTAAGAGTGGACTAGTCTCGAAAAAAAGAGTTATCTGAAAAAAACAACTCCATTCCGTTATTCTACAAGCATTAATTGTAATTAGTAGAGCTGCTCCCTTCCGGGCCTGACACATTCCTAAAACAAAGATAATTTCCAGTTACCCTACAGTAAAAGTATTATCACCATTAATCCTGTAGGACGAAACTTCTATGTTGCTTTTCCAGGCTCATAATCCTCTTGAAAAGCCGCCTCTTAAACTTCAACTGCATCAAAGGGGATGTATGCTAACAGAGGACCCCTAACCCTCCAGTCTAGCCAAAATAAATATATGTTTTAATATTATATAAACCTTTTTAAAAATAATATTATGAAATAGCTTTTAAAATATCCCCATCTGATATTATACCTATCAAATTACCATTTTCAACAACAGGTAATTGGTTTAAAATATTATTTTCTTGGGCACCATCTTTCATAATTTTAATAGCTTCATCTAAAGTTTTATCAGAACTAACAGAAACGACATTCTTAACCATAACTTTATTTACTTGAGTTCCTAATTCATACTTATCTAAAATTAAATTATGACCCAAATCTGTAGCTGTAATAATACCTACCATCTTATCATTTTCCATAACAGGCATTGCACTAACTTTTTTTTTCATTAATTTTTCAAATGCAAAAACTACATCTTCAGATGAATCAACAGTAATTACATCAGTTATCATAACATCTTTAACTTTTTTGCTCAACATCATCCATTCCACCATATTTTTCAGTAATATAAATAATCATATCGTCTACAGTTTTTATAACATCAATATTTTCAATAAGTTTAGAATCATATTTTTCAGACTGATTGATTATATAATCATGAGTTTTTCTTATTGAATCAAAATTATCTAAATAATGTCCCAAAGGACGTTTAGCCCATCTTTCCCTGCCCCTTGAATAAAATCTATTTCTATGCATATTCTCATCATTTAAACATAAACTAAATAAAACAACGTTTTCTTTTTTTAATAAAGTTTGTTTTATAAATCCTGGAACAATATGAACCCCTTCAATAACAATACTTATCCCTTCTTTCAAAGCTCTATCAATTACACCCTCAATACCAACATTGACTGTGTCAACATGATCGATAAATCCAGTTAGAACTTTATCTGGATCACCAGGAGGTAATACTCTCATACCTTTATATGCTGTGAAACTAGATTCATGAATAACTGGACTTAATTCTTTAGATACAATTTTACGCATAACTTCCCTAATCATATCTGTACTAATCATATTTTTAATTGCTAAGCGATTTGCAATCTCAAAAGCAATAGAAGAAGTTCCAACACCAGAAGCACCACCGATTAAAATTATTAAAGGGTCTTTAGAATTTCTAATTTTTCTCCAAGTAACATATTTCTTAGCAATATATGGATCTTCTTTATTAAGTTCGTTTATTACAATTTGAACCAAATCTTCAATAGATATCATAGAGACATTACTTTCTAATAATTTAGATTCAATATATGATGCTAATCTATAAGCTTTATTAGAACCTAAATCTGCTGTAATAAGTGAACGAGCTAGCACACCTTTAGAAAAAGGTTCATTATATTCTTCACCATCAACATCCCCATGTATCATTATCATTGTAAACACTACTTTTTAAAAAAAAATATTAAGAATTTTTATATTCTTAACAATAATTATTAAGTTATGTTTAATAAAATTTTTTATTTGATTCTAACCGAAAAATTAGAATCATAAATCTAGCTATGATATTAATCTAATATGTAGTATTATTTAAAAATTAAAGAAATGATTTCATGAAAAAATTATCCTTCATGAATATTGAATTGATCCTTTGATTTAATCCCAACAAGTGATGCAAATATAGCTATTATACAAGCTATTGTTGAAACTACACAAGCAATTTGTGAACTTAGTATAAGAAGGTGAAAATTACTAGGTACAATAGTTACATTACCCATAACAATTGCAAAAATTACTGTAAGCATACCTAAACTTAAAGACTGACCAATAACTCTAACAGTAGCAACAGAAGCAGATGCTATTGGAGTGTATTTTTTTGGAACAGAACTCATTATTGCATTTGTATTAGGTGAAGAGAATAATCCATAGCCTACACCTTGTAAAAACATAGCAATAACTATTATATATAATGGCAAAGATTTACTTAAGAAACATAGAATAAATAAAGCAATTGTTACAAGACTCATCCCTAAAGCAGCTAATTTTTGAGGGTTAATTTTATCAGATAATCTACCAGCATATGGTGCAATTATTGCCATCATCAATGGAGTTATAATTAAAAAAAATCCTGCTGTTTGAGAATCCATCCCCCTAACATATTGTAGATAATAATTTAGAATATAAGTAATCACAAATGTAGCAAAATAACTAATTAATGATGCAATATTCGATGATAAAAATTTAGAATTTTTAAATAATCCCATATCAAATACAGGATATTTAATTTTAAGTTCCAATATAACAAATAATACAAGTGAAATCACCCCAATAACAGCAAGAATCATTCCTAAAAATTCATTTAAAATACTAAATCCATATATAAAAGAAAAAATACCTATACTAAATAATATTGACCCTTTTTTATCAAATGGTTCATTTTCAGATATTGTTTTCCATTCTCCTTTAATTTTTATTATTGTTATTATTAAAATAAATACAATTAAAGGAATAGCTATAAAGAATACACTTCTCCATCCTAAATTATAGTTTAAAAGACCTCCTAAAACAGGTGCTAAAGATAATCCAATATAAACACCAGCAGTAATGAATCCTACACCTTTACCTCTTTCTTGAGGAGGTAAAGCTTCTACAACTAAAGACATAGAACATACATTTAAAATTGCAGCACCTACACCTTGAAAAGCCCTAAAAAACAACAAGGAATACGAAGAAAAAGATAATGCTACACCAATAGAACCTAATAAAAGTACAAATATTCCAATGATTAAAAATTTTTTAAGTCCAAATTTTTGTGAAATCTTCCCAATAGGTACTGATAAAATAGCTATTGCTAAAAGATATATAGTTGCAACCCAATTTTGAAGTATATTACTCATAAAAAATTCTTTAGAAAATTCAGGTAAAAGTATAGCAGTAACTGATGTAAAAAAAGCTACAGTAAAAGAAATCATCATTGAAACTATTAAAACATAATCTTTTGTTTTTAATTCCACTTAAACACCTTAAAATTATAAAGAAATTATTTCAATAGAGTATTCATTGTTTTCATCAATATTAATTAAAATAGCCCCATTATTCTCTAAAATACCTGGATTTGCAACTATTGTTCCATTAATTTTATCAATAGATTTTGCTTCATGAATATGGCCACACAAATTAATATCAAAGTTGAAATTTTTAATTATATCCAAAATAGCATGACTTCCAACATGATCTCCATTTTCAACTAAATCAGCCTTAGAATTAAATGGTGGTGCATGAGTTAACAATATTTTAATTTTATTGTCATCATTATAAATTTTTTTATTTTCTGAAATTAAATTAGATATATCTTCATATATTTTATCATCTTCAACTTCACCAGGAGTATCAAAAGGAGTAGGATTTGAGCCACCATATCCAAAAATAGCTAAATTTTCATAGACTACAACATTGTTATGTGTGCATAAAGCTCCAGAGTCTTTTATTGCATTACAAACCCCTTCAACATCACAATTACCAGGAATAGCTATAACATTGCAATCATGATTTAATAATTTTTTAATAAAAGTATCAACAAAATCTAATGGCCCAAAATTAGTTATATCCCCTGAAATAATAAGTAAATCAATATCATTATTATTTAAATATTTATTTAGATTTTCATTTTCTCTACTATGTACATCACTAATTTCTAAAATTTTCATAAAAATCACAAAATACTTATTCTTTAAAAAAAGGAGCCATCTCTTTTAATCCTGATTGAACATTAGCTTTATCTCCATAAAAAGCAATAGTTTTATCATCATCAAATTCAATTATAACACCATTATATTCAGCTATTTCCTGAACTCTTTCTTCAGCTAATGGTTTATTAAGATTAATTCTTCCAGAAGACATTCCAGGAGGAGTATTAATTAAGAATTTAGATTTAGAATCTGGCATTTCATATATTTCTTCACCAAGATTAACTCTCTTAAGTTTATCCATCCATTCTTCTAAATAATCATCAGATATATCTTTTGCAATATCTAATAAATAATCTTGAGTTTCCCTAATTGCCATATCAGCTCTTGCTAATTCGTTAATCATATCAGGATGGCTTGTATCTTTTTTATAAAAATTAATAGACGATCTAGCAAGAGCAATATCTTTATTTATATAATTTGGAATTTCATATCCCTTTTTTTTCAAATCTGTTAAAAGATTTACATTAACTAACCAATTTTGCTCTGAAGGTAAGCTCATAGGTGGCCACCTAATATTTTCAAAGTAGTATGGTTAATCTTAGCATCAGCTTCTACCAATTCTTCTTTAATTTCATCTAGTGTTTCATAAGAATCTAGGAAAAGCACATGATGACTGTCAGTACCAGTAATATCAAGTATAGCTATTTCATCATCATCTTTTATTTCTTTTTTATCTATAGTTGCTTTAAATTGTACATAAGGTCCATATTCTTCAGGTAAATCCTTGAATTTAAAAATTCCACCTAGTGTTGCAATAAACATAAGTTTCACCAAAAATTAATTTCATTATATACTAACAAAATTTATTTTTTATTATATAAAAAGATTTTGAATGAATGAGGTTGTAAAGTTTTGTGGAGTTTTTTGTTAAAGTTGGTTTTTTGTCATTTTAAGTGCTAGGTATTCTAGTAGTCCTTCTGTTGTTTTGTATTTTTTCTTGTTTTGGTGTTTTGTGCTGTTGCTGTACCATTGTTCTGC